>CAYOSC010000014.1:0-29172 GCA_964406525.1 uncultured Candidatus Saccharibacteria bacterium
GGCTACAACAGTACTTCACTCACTAAAGGTGCTAACTTCTGGCCAGCTGCTGGCCACTTCTACCAGGATGGCTTCAGCAATGCTGGCTCCAACGGCCGCTATTGGTCCCGGACTGCCTACTCAGATACCAACGCGTACTACCTGTACTTCAATAGCTCTGGTAACGTGTACCCCCGGAACAACTACTATCGCTACCACGGTTTCTCCGTTCGGTGCGTCGCCGATAATTAAGACATAACATGGCTGGGGATCGTGTTATAATGTAGTCAAGGCAGGAGCACATTGGGAAAAGAGGTGAGATGGGTGAAAGAAAGCTCAGGCATAGTCCTGGGCTTTTCTGTTGGCTTTGAAAGGGGTAAAGGCGATTCTGAGAAAGCCATAAAAATAGTAGTTAGCACTCTTGACTTTGGAGTGCTAATAGAGTATAATGAATACAGATTAGATGTTGTTTTTTAGATTATGTTTTGAAATTGGTATTATGTTAAAATTAGTAAAAGTGGAGTAATATGGAAAACGAATTTAGTGAAATGATGAATCGGCTGTCGGAGAACGCAAGGTTTGCGCTCCAGAAGGCGGATTTGTTTAGCAAGAAATATAATAATGGCTATATGGGGACGGAGCATATTTTGCTGGGGATTTTGGCGCAGGACGCGTCGGCGGGGGCGAAGATTTTGGCGAAATATGATATTAACCTCGACAAGGCCGAGGAAGCGCTGGGCCAGACGGCGACGGAGGTGAAGGGTGGTTCGGCAATGGCGATGATGTCGCTATCAGAGTCGGCAGTGTTGACGCTGAGAATGGCGGATCATTATGCGAATGAGCGCGGCTCGCGGACGGTGGGGACGGAGTATCTGTTGTACGCGCTAGTGTGCCAGCAGGGTTCGCGCGGGGCAGTATTGCTGGCGAAGATGGGGGTGGATCTAGACGAACTGACGGAAGTGATCGAGCAGGAGCTAGATTTGCAGGCGGAGCATGAGCGCAATCAAGAAAAGAAAAAGGAATATCGCAAAGGCGGGCAGTTGCGCTGGCTGAAGAAATATGCGGTAGATCTGACCGACATGGCGAAAGATGACAAGCTAGACG
The DNA here is from genome assembly GCA_964406525.1 of uncultured Candidatus Saccharibacteria bacterium. Classification (GTDB taxonomy): domain Bacteria; phylum Patescibacteriota; class Saccharimonadia; order Saccharimonadales; family Saccharimonadaceae; genus Nanosyncoccus. The sequence goes on from CAYOSC010000014.1 coordinate 1,084, forward strand.
CAGTGATCGGGCGTGATCGGGAAATTGAGCGGGTAGTGACGGTGCTGAGCCGGCGCACGAAGTCGAACCCGGTATTGATTGGTGAGGCGGGCGTCGGGAAGACGGCGATCGTGGAAGGCTTGGCCGAGCGGATCGCGAAGAATGACGTGCCGGGAATGCTGGTGGGGAAGCGGATTTTCCAGGTGGATTTGTCGAACTTAGTGGCGGGGACGAAATTCCGCGGGGAGTTCGAGGAGAGGATCAAGGGGGTGATCGACGAGGCGATTACGAATGATGATATTATTCTCTTTATTGATGAGCTGCATTTGCTATCGGGTGCGGGGTCGAGCGAGGGGACGATGGACGCGGCGAATATTCTGAAGCCGGCGCTGGCGCGCGGGCAGCTACAGCTGATCGGTGCGACGACGATGGATGAATATCGGAAATACATTGAGAAGGATAAGGCACTGGCGCGAAGGTTCCAGGTAGTGATGGTGGAGGAGCCGAGCCCGGAGGTGACACTGAAGATTTTGCGCGGGATTAAGAAACATTATGAGAAGCATCATGGTGTAGAGATTCCGGATGAGATGCTAGAGACGGCGATTAACATGTCGGGACGGTATATTAATGATCGCTACATGCCGGATAAGGTGATCGACGTGCTGGATGAGGCGTCGGCAATCGCAAAGGTGGCGGCGGATAAGAACGGCGGCTCGGAATACAAGAAGTTGAAGGTGCATCTGACGGAGCTAGAAGAGCAGATGCAGGAAGCAGCGGAGGGGGAAGATTTCGAGAAGGCGGCGAACCTGAAGACTGAGGCGGAGCAGCTGAAGAAGACTTTGAAACAGATGCAAAAGAAAGGAGCGGAAAAGGCGCCGGTACTGACGGAGGAAGATTTGGCGCTAGCGATTTCGCTGAAGACTGGGATACCGGTAGCGAAAGTGCATGGCTCGGAATTGGAATTGCTCGGTAAGCTGGAAGACCATTTGAAGAAATCAGTGGTGGGGCAGAATGAAGCGGTGAAAGCGGTAGCGAAGGCGATCCGGCGGGGGCGGAGCGGAATTGCCGATCCGAACCGGCCGATTGGCTCGTTCCTGTTCATGGGGCCGACGGGCGTGGGGAAGACGGAGTTGGCGCGGGTGATTGCACGGGAAGTGTTTGGCGGGGAAAATGCGCTGATTAAGATCGACATGTCGGAATTTGGCGAGAAGCACAACGTGTCGAGGTTGGTAGGTGCGCCGGCGGGCTATGTGGGCTACGAAGATGGCGGTAAGCTGACCGAGGCAGTGCGACGCAAACCGTATGCGGTAGTGCTGTTTGATGAGATCGAGAAGGCGCATCCGGATGTGTTTAATATGCTATTGCAGATTCTAGAAGACGGAGTGTTGACGGATGGCCAAGGGAATAAGGTGAAGTTTAATAACACGATTGTGATCTTGACTTCGAACTTGGGCGCGAACGAGATGTATCGAGAAGATGAGTTTGGCTTCGCGGCGAAAGGCTTGACAAGTAAGAGGCTAGAAGATGAATACGAAACTAGTAAAGAAATCGCCCGGCGAGAACTGAAGAAAGTGATGAAGCCGGAGTTGATTAACCGGTTGGATGCGATCCTGGTATTCCATTCGTTGACGGAAGAAAACGTGGAGAAGATCTTCGACAACTTGATCGAAGAATTGAAGAAACGTCTGGCAACGAAGGGTCTAGGGCTGCAAGTATCCCCAGAGGTGAAACGCGAATTGATCAAAGAAGGTTATGATCCAAAGAATGGCGCGCGGCCGCTCCGACGGGTGATCGAGGACAAGATTGAGACGCTTCTGGCGGAGGCGATGATTAGTGGTGAGCTCGAGAAGGGGAACATTGCGAAAGTTTCGTTGCCAAAAGGTAAGGATGCGAACCAGAAATTAGTATTGAAAGTCGTAAATGGGTAAAGTGTCAGGAGAGAAGCAAAATCGAAACCGAGAAATCGTGGCAGTCTTAGCCACGACGGCGGCGATGTTGGGGATCTACGCGGTGGTACAGAGTACGCCGGTGCAAGATTGGTGGAAAGGACTGACATATGATGAGACGACAGAAGTGAAGACGCTGCGTGAGAGTTTGAGCTTGACCGAGAAGGGGGAGCGGATTTTCTTAGCAACACAGCCGCGAATCGAGGAAGCGGAAGATTTTAACGGGCATTGCGATAGTCATCATGCGGATGTGGCGCTCTTAGGATGCTATGTGAATGATAAAATGTACGTGTATCGGGTCGATCAGGAGGATCTAAAAGATTCGAATAAAGTGACGGCGGCGCATGAGTTACTGCACGCGGCGTGGGCGCGGATGGAGCAGGGTGAACGCGAGACGGTCAAGCGAATGCTGGAGCAGGTAGAGCAGCAGAATCCAAAGTGGGTGAGTGAGGAATTAGATTTATATGATGATACAGAAAAAACAGAAGAATTATATACGCGTGTGGGTACGAAATTGCAGGAAATTCCGGAGGACTTGGAGGAACATTATCGTCAGTATTTTACGAATCGGTTGAAAATCGTGGAGTATTATGAGAACTATCAGGCGCCGTTTAACGAGTTGAAGGAGCGGAACGCAGAGCTAAAAATACAGATTGATCAAATGAACGCGGAGCTATTGGTAGGGAAAGATGAATATGAACGGCGAATGCGAGCGTTGGAGGCGGAAGTAGACAGTTTTAACGCGTGTGCGGCGAGCGAGGGATGCTTCCGGTCAGATGCGGAATTTGCGAGGCGGCGCGGGGCGATCCAGACAGAATATATCGAGCTGGAGAAGCTGCGCAATGAGCTGAATGCAAAAATCGATGAGAATAATGCGCTGGTATTGGAATATAATGAGAACCAGCGGAAACTGGGAGATTTGCATGGTATATTGAATTCGAACGTCGAGAAATTAAGTGAATAAGAAAGGAAGAAAATGGGTAAGAAAACATTAAATGATTATTTGGTGCCGACGGTGGTGGAGGAGACGTCGCGCGGGGAGCGGGCGTATGATATTTACTCGCGGCTCTTGAACGACCGGATTGTGTTCCTGGGTGAGCAGGTGGATTCGCATACGGCAAATCTAGTGGTGGCGCAGCTACTATATCTGGCGAATGAAGATCCGAAGCGCGATATTAAACTCTATATTAACTCTCCTGGCGGGTCGGTGTACGACGGTTTGGCGATTATTGACACGATGAATTATATTAAGCCAGACGTACAGACGATCGGGATTGGTTTGCAGGCGTCGATGGGGGCGATGTTGCTGAGTTGTGGGGCGAAGGGGAAACGGTTCGTCTTGCCGAATGCACGGATTATGATCCATCAGCCGTCCTCCGGTACAGAAGGGAAGATTACCGATCAGGAAATTGCTCTGAAAGAAGGGATTTATCTAAAGAAGAAGCTGGCAGAGATTTTTGCGGAGAATACAGGGAAAGATGTGAAGCAAGTGGAACGTGACATGGATAGGGATAACTGGATGTCGGCGGAAGAGGCACTCAAGTATGGAATCGTTGATTCCATAATTGAGTAGCCTCGTGGCTCCATGGGAGCCTTTGCGAATAACGCCTTATTACTTCGTTGAAGGTTGCGCTACTCACGGCGGATTTTTCTTAGAAAAATCCTTCAGCAGGGCGCATCCTCGGAAATGAAAGTAAACTTTCACTTCTCTCGGATGCTACTGCTGGGCACCGTATGTGTAATACGGCTCGTTCCGTTGCTCTCCTTCGCCTCGTACTAAGGCATTCTACGCAAAGGGTTCGAAGGGGAGGAAGATCTTACAAAGTCCTCGGCATCAGCGGGGGACTTTGTGGTATAATGGAAGGATAAAAGAAGTGGAGGAATATGCGGATTGGTGTAGATATTGATGGTGTACTGAATTATCGGGAAGAGTTTGTCTTGGCGTACGGGACGAAATATTGTGTAGAGTCGGGATATGGGAAGCTGACTGATGTCACATCGCATAGTTTGAGGAAAGTGTTTGGCTGGACGTTGGGGCAGAGGGATGAATTCTGGTATAAATACGGTAAGTATCAGATGTGGGTGTGGCCGGCGCAGTGTTTTGCGGCGGATGTGATACATAGGCTGCGCGAGGAGGGAAATGAGATTTACATTGTGACAGGGCGGAACGAGCGTGACGACCCGGCGATGGACGGTATGCCGGAGGGGAAGAGCTGGGAAGAGATTACGAAGAGCTGGTTGGCGGAAAATGGCATCGAATATGATGGGTTTGGGTTTGATCTGGGGCGGCCAGCACCAAATGACAAGGGGACTTATTGCGCAGAACATGGTATAGACGTGATGATTGAGGATAATCCGGATTATCTGGAGACGCTGGAAGGGAAGACGAAGATATTTATTTACAACCAGCCGTATAATCAAGCGGTGAAGCTGGAAAACTCGGAGAGAGTTTATAGTTGGTATGATGTCTATGCAAAGCTGAAGGAGATGGAGTAGAAATGAAAGTTCTATGGACAGACGGTAGCGCGAGTCCGAACCCGGGGCCAGGAGGATTCGCAGTATTGGAAAATGGTAAGCCGGTAGTGTTGGGGAGCGAAGCGGAGTCGACGAACATTCGGATGGAGGGGCTGGCGATGATTGCAGCGATCCAGTATGCGAATGGTGAAGAATGCGAGATCCATAGTGATTCGGAATTTTGGATCAACGTATTGACGAAGTGGGCGCCGACTTGGGAAAAGAATAATTGGAAGAAAAATAAAGGGCAAATCGCGAATTTAGATATCGTAAAGAAACTCTATGCGCTATATCGGAGTAATCCGGTGGAGTTGGTTTGGGTGAAGGGGCATGCGGGGTTAGAGATGAATGAGCTGGCGGATGAATGGGCGAATAAAGCCCGCAACGGAGGCCATTGCTGAGTAGCAGTTTACTACTGCGTTGGGCTCTCCGCTCCGCGCTCTCCGGGTCTAATAGGGATTGATTTTTTGTGATTCTTTTGGTACGATGTAGACAGAGGTAATTACAACTAACTTTTTTGGGAGAAAAACTGTGAGGAAAGCTCAAGTAGTGAGCGCGTTGGCGCTAGTATTAGCGATAGGTGGAAATATTCCGGCGGGCGCGTATGCGAGTGACGAAGCGGCTATGCCGAAAGGGACGGGCGTGACGAAGGAAGCTGCGGAAGCGGTAGCGAATACGCCAGCCAGTGCAGATAGTGTGGCGAGTAAATATCCGGGCCTGGATAAGTATTTGAATAATTTAGCTGGCCAATACGATGCGCATAGTAACGATCCGCAATACATGGCAGCGCTTTCAGAAGCGACGGAAGCAGCACGGTTACTAAAGGGGTTGGGCAGTACGTCGAAACAAGCGGTGACTCCAGCAGCAAAAGCTGAGACTACGGCGACACCAGCGGTAGAGAATACGGTGAGCCGGTCAGCAGCGACGGCAGAACCAGTTGCTCATGAAGTTAATAATACTGTGGCGCAAGCGGCGGGATCGGCGCAAGCAACGGAAACAAAGCCAGATATGCAGCCAGTAGAGCAAATCGCGGCGAATATTTCGGTAAGGGTAGCAGATAAGCCAGCTGTAGCAGAATCTAAGGCTGAGCCAGAAGATGCGCCGAAGGCGGAAGAGTCAGCGACAGAGGAAAAATCGGGAGCGACGGATGAGGTAGAATTGCCAAACACGGGTACTGAGAAGAAAATTGGCGTCGGGGAGATGGTGCTCGTGAGCACGGCAGTGGTGGTCGCGACGGTCGGAGCGTCGCTGATGGTACTACGCAGCCGGAAGAGATAGAATAAGCGCCTCATTAAGGTTTTGCTCCATAAATACGCTTTTTCTCGGGTCGCGTCCCTCGAGCCCGTCGTCACGGGTCTCGGGCGCTCATCCTCGGTCGTGACCTCCGGGAGTCCCGAGAAAAAGGTATTTACGAAGCAAGACTATTATCAGCGTACAAACTTAGACAGCCCATCGGTGAGATCGGTTGGTAGGAGAATGACGGTCTTCTGGGAAGGGTCGGTGCTGATTTTCTCGAGAGTTTGGAGTGTGCGAATATTGAGCGCGCCTGGGGTCTGAGCGAGGAGGTGAGCAGCTTCAGCAACGGCGGTAGCGGAAGCCTTTTCGCCTTCGGCAGAAATGATGGCGGCGCGGCGTTCGCGTTCGGCTTCGGCTTGCTTGGCCATGGCACGTTTCATGTCGGCGGGAAGTTCGATGTTTTGGAGCTTAACGCTCTCGATGTCGATGCCCCATTTGTCGGTCTGGGTGTCGACGATTTCGCGAATCTGAGCAGAGATTTCGTCACGCTTGCTGAGGATTTCGTCGAGGTCGAAATTGCCGGTGACATCGCGCAGGGCGGTCTGGGCGAAGGTGCTAGTAGCGTAGGAATAATTCGTGGTCTCGAGGACGGCTTTGGCAGCATCGATGACGCGGAAATAGACGATCGCATCAACATTGACAGTGACGTTGTCGCGGGTGATGACCTCTTGCTTCGGGATGTCCATCGGGGTGGTGCGGACGTCAACTTTTGTGAGATGGTCGAGGTAAGGCAGGATGATGTGAAAGCCTGGCTTTAGTAGACGTGAGAACTTACCGAGGCGTAGGACGACGCCGCGCTCGTACTGATTAATGACGCGAACGCCAGGTATGATAATCAGCAAAATAATTGCTAAGATGATAATGAGAAAAGGCATGATAACTCCTTATATTATATACAGTTATTGTAACAGAGAAGAACAGAGAAGTAAATCGAAATTTGATTGAACTTGTGGTTTTGTGCTATAATAGAGGTGTATGAAGAAATTGATTATAAAAAGTCAATTAATGGAGCGGGAAAAGCTGGATAAGCAACTGGCGGACGTGGGGATGGAGCTGTCGCCGGTGATTTGGCAGCATGAGCGAGTATATTTGCCACATGATTTTCGGTCGAATATGAACTTCCCGCGACTAGTGATGCGGACAGAGGTGCGAGCGACGGATCAGCCGGCGATTTATGCGATGTATCTGAAGCGGCATATAGAGGACAGCGGGATCGACTGGATGAATTTTACGGAGGTGAAGGATTATACGGAGGCGACGGGGATTATACACCAGTTAGGGTTTCGGAAGGTAGCGGAGATTAGCCGACAGCGGCAGGAATTATGGCTAGATGATAAGACGGTGATTTACCTGGATAGGGTAGATGGACTACAGGCTTATTATCTGAAAATTGAGGCGGATCTGATGGAGGAAGATTCGGTAGAAGCGTTGCGTGGGGAATTGTTTGGGATTTTGCGGATGCTAGGTCAGGAGACCTTCATGATGCAGGGGTACTATGCGCTGGTGAGCGGGGAAGTAGAACAGCCGTATTTCTTGCCGGAGGAGTAAGTGCAACAACTTATGGCAGGGGATGTTGTAAATTTTACAATGTTTGCTCCCCTGAAAGATGAAATTTTGTTGGGTAAATTTGACAAAATGTATTGACTATTATATCAATATGTGGTATATATGAAGTATAGGGCGGTAAGAAATTACTCGCTACTTAGGGGCTGAGCGCAGATTCGTCTACGCAGGCTCTGACCCGTACTAGGGATAATCCTAGATTAAACCACCCCATTATGGGGTGGTTTTAGGATCGATGTCTTTTATTAATCGACTAAGGTTATCGTTCGTGAAGAATATACAATCACTAGTACTGAGAGGTAAATTATGCTTGATTTTATAAACTAATCGGTAGACGTACGTCATTAGGTCGGCTGCTTGGAAGATACGATTACATTCGTGATCGAAATCGGCATAATAGCTGTCGGGGGAAAGCTGGGCTTCGGTATGTTTGTATAGGATATCCATAAGTGGACGTTGCCCACCGTCATAAAATATGGATGGCTGCATGTTGATATGTTGTGATATTAAGTTTGACATTGCTTGGTCGACTCGAGAATAAAGCTCATCTTGGGAAAGCGGTGGTTGTTTTTCAAAGATAAAAGTGGCGATTTCGGCTTGGGTGATTCTAGTAAAATTATATAGGGCCCAGAAGATTTCGCGGCGTTGTTTGAGGGTTAAGCCTGAGTAATCCTTGGCTTTACGCACTAAGGGTGCAGTATGAATGGTGCCTGAGTATCCGATTTTGCTGAGTCGTCCTTCAAGAACGGAAAGATTGTCTAAGGTGTTCTTATCATTACGAAACGCGGTTGCTGAGACGATTAGTAAATCGACAGGGTCACTACCAATGCTAAAGTCGCCGCCTTCGTCAAAATAGATTTCTAAGTTATTGCCCACGGGCACTCTCCTGATTATAATTGTCGTATCGTGCCCAACCGTATTAATTGTAACACGGGGCGGAGGAAAAGAGTAGGAAATGCTAGGTGGGGCGGTGGAAAAACGGAATTTTTGGAAAAAACTTAAAAAATGTGGTTGACGTTTGGTGAGCGGGTCGTGTATAATTAAACGTAAGGGGAAATCATATAAATATTAAAAAGACAAATAAAAAGGAGATTATTTATTATGTCTAAATTAACACAATCGATTGCTATCCTTGGCGTCGTTGCTGGACTTGGTGTTGCGGCTTTGCCGTTGAGCACTTATGCTGCACAGCCAACTCCAACTAACCCGGCTAAGGTAGTTGATGGCGATGCAAATGATAAAAACACTGATACCGGTAAAGTAGCTACTGACACTTCGATTAATTTGTTGATTGAGGACGTTTTGAGCATCGATACTAGTGCCGATGTGGTTCTACTGAATAAGGCAAATAGCTTTACTGGAACTGCGTTGACTGTTAATGTTGCAACTAATAATTCTAAAGGTTACACGTTGAATATTGCTGGCACCGCGACTACGAACCCAACCGATTTAACTAGCACTACTGTTCCTGCAGATAAAATCGGTGCTGCAGCTGTTGCGTTTGCTGATGCCGCTCCGTTGGCCTTGGCTGCTGATGGTAGCTCAGTGTGGGGCTATAGTGTTGATGGTACAAACTTTGCTGGCGTTAAAGCTGATGCCGGTGAAACTATCAAGACTACGAGCGCTGCAACTGTAGACGCTGGCGAGGATACTTCTGTGACTTTTGCTGCAAAATTGAAGGATGGTCAGGCTTCTGGTACTTATGAAGGTAAGGTGACCTTTACTGCTGCCAATCAAGCGAATAACTAATTCGTATTGAATTCGGAGATTATGGACGTTTCGAGAACACGGGGCGTCCATTTTCTTGTTATGTTATGGATTGTGATTTGCTTTGAATTATGTTACTATTGATATAGTAAGGAGGTAAATGAAAATAAAACAAGTTGTTAAGTATGGAGTTTTTGCGTTGGTGACTGTCTTCGCGATGATAGGACTTTATTCCGATAATTCGTTTGCGGTGGCTGACAATGCTCCAGATTATAAGATAGCAATAACGCCGACACAGAAGGGGGTTGATGAGTTAAAACCTGGAGAGAGCTATTCAGGAGAATTTTCCGTAGTAAATGATGGCAAGAAAGAGTTTGATTTTGACATTAGTTTTAAGCCATATTCTACCAACGGGGAATATTATGACGCTGATTTCGGGACTGAAACTCAATATACAGAGATTGCGGATTGGCTTAAGGTGGACGTAGAGTCTGGACATTTGGGGTCTGGGGAGAGACAGAAAATTAATTATACGGTTACTGTTCCAGAAGACGCTCATGGTGGGTCTCAATCTGCTGCCATCATGATCACCATGCAAAGCCCGACTAGCGGAGAAGGTGGAATTGAAACTACGCGTCAACTTGCGTATTTGGTCTATGCTAATATTGACGGTGAAGTTATTAAGACTGGCAAGGTTTTGGAGAATAAGGTACCGAGTTTTCTGTTTAATCCGCCAATCGTAGGTTCTTCTTTGGTAGAGAATACTGGCAATGTGTACACTCGCGCAGAATATAAGCTGCAAGTATTTCCGTTGTTTAGTGATGAGGAAGTGTATACAAACGAAGAAACTCCCGAAAACAATATTGTTTTCCCGGAGACAAAGCGATATAACGAAATCAAGTGGGACGGGGCGCCGCAGCTGGGGATTTTCAAGGTGCGCCAGACGGTGAAAATCTTTGATGACGAAAGCGTGACGGAGAAACTGGTGTTCTTGTGCCCGATTTGGTTCCTGTTTATCGTGATTTTACTGGTGTTCTTGATTATCTTCTGGATCGTGAGTCGAGTGATAAAGCGGAAGAGGGAAGCGTAGGGAAACTTAACCACGGAGAAATAAGTGGAGCGAAAGGCTCCGCTTATTTTGTGCCGCGAAAAGTGTTGTATTTTTGCTACAACAGTAGTATAATGTATCTAGAAATCAGAAAATAATGATATAGGGGGGAGGAGACATCTATGTTTAGCGAATATTTTAAGCAAAGGAGGAAAGAACTTGGGTACACGGTCAGAAAGTTTGCACTAGAGAAAGGGCTAGATGCGGGGTATGTTTCTAGGTTGGAAAATGGGTTGATGCAGCCGCCGGCCGACGGGGGAAAGTTGCAAAACCTGGCTGTAGCATTGGAGCTAAAACAGGGGACGAAAGAGTGGAGCGAGTTTATGGATTTGGCGGCAGTTGCACGCAATGAGGTGCCGGTGGATTTGCGCTCGAATGAATATATTGCAAAGGTCTTACCGGCGTTTTATCGAAGTGTGCGGAATAAACAGCTGGACGAAGAAGACGTTAACAAATTAATTAATCTGATCGACGAAGCAAGAAAGGAATAACAAATGGCTGAGTTTCATCAAGGCGGACAGGTTCCATTTTTAGATAAGCAGGAGGTACAAAATAGAGCGGAGGAGTTCTTACGAGAGAACTGGGATGGAGAATTTCCTGTCGATGTTGATGAAATATGCGATCGCTTATCAGTTGGGTTAGTGTTGATCCCTAGCTTGAAAAATGATTTCGGGGTAGATGCATTCATTACAAGCGATTTTAGCTTAATTTATGCGGACGAGGAATGCGCGGATATTACGAAAAATGATTGTAGGTATAGATTTAGTGTGGCGCATGAACTGGGGCACATGGTGCTACACGGACCGTTCTATCCGAGAGGTGTCAGCGATTTAGCATCTCGCCGTGAATATATCGATAGTGATTTCTTAAACAACCGTGCTGAAAAACAAGCGAATATTTTTGCTGGAGCGCTTTTGTGTCCGAGGCGAGAACTATTGAGCTTTGTTGATAAGTATTTCGGGTGCCCGTTTGATGAGGTGTTACAGCATGCGAACCGGAGCGAGATGGGAGACTTCTTAATGGCGACGTGTCGGTACTTTGGGATTTCTCAACAGACAGCTTTGATCAGATTGCAGGATGAGTTTGGTTCGCTGCTTAGCGAGTATTGTTAGCTTGCTGCTGGTCTGCCCTTGCGGAACAGGGGAGGGCGTGGTAAAATGGAAATATTAAGGAGGTATCATGGCATATCAATTAGAATTGACCAAACGTACAGAACAGGGGCACAAGGCGAAGGCTTTGCGGGCGGCAGGATTGGTGACATCAGTAGTGTATGGTGCGAAAGAGCCGGTTTTGACAAGCTCCGCATATAACGCGACAGAGAAGGTAGTGGCGGAGGCGGGGTATCACTCGCCGATCGAATTAAGTATTGACGGGAAGAAGCAGCTGGCGATCGTGAAGAACGTATCGGTGAATCCGGTGAACCGCAGGATTATGAATATTGAGTTCCAGGCGGTGTCGGCGAACGAGGTGGTGGAGGCGACGACGCCGGTCACGGTGGTAGATTTCGAGCAGTCGGAGGCGGCGAAGCTGCACTATGCAATCTTGCAAGTCCTAGAAGAGGTAGAAGTGAAGGCGAAGCCTTCGGATTTGCCACAAGAGGTTGTGGTGGACGCAAGTAAGCTGGAGAAGGTTGGTGATAAACTGACTTTGGCGGATTTGCAGTTGCCTGGTAGCGTGGAACTGGCAGACAAGGAGCTGAGCCTCGAGACGGTGGTGGCGAATGTCTACGATCCAGCGGCGGAGGCGGAAGCCCGCGAGAACGAAGAGACGCAGACGGAGCTAGCAGTAGAAGAAGTGGCGCCAGAGCAAGAAGCGGCAGAATAATAGTATATATTATATATAGTGAGAAATAGACCTCGGGGCGGGGTCTATTTTGTTTTGCGATGGGCTTGGGGGATTCTCGGTGATTCGAGGTGAAGATTAATTATGATAACAGAGGTGATGGAAGTTTGAACTTGTACAGGCTGTACAAGTTGGGTGGATTGGGCTGTGGCGGATGGGCTATTTTAGATAGCGGAGAGCGTCGATGTTGGATTCGAGGTGGCGTTTGAGGGCGGCTTGGGCGGAACGGATGTTCTCGGGATTGCCTTTCCAGGTGAGCAAGACTGGCTCTTGGAGGGCGCGGCCGAAAGCGAAGCTGACTGGCCACGGGTAAGGCGCATTCTGGCAAATGGCGGTGAAATTCTTCGTAGCGGTTTTCGCATCTTGCCCACCGCTGAGGAAGAGGACGCCGCCGAGGTACCGGGGAACGGCGTGGCGGAGAATGGCGGCGGTTGCCATACCGATAGCGTCGGGAGTGGCAGACGGCTCGGTAGATTTGCCGCTCATGATCATATTGGTCTTGAGTAAACAACCGCTTAGATCGATATTGCGCTGTTCAAGCTTCTCAAAAATAGCACAGAGGACACGGTCGGTAGTGGCGGCACATTCTTCAATAGAATAATCGCCATCTTGGAGAATGTTGGATTCAATGACGGGGACGATACCAGCGAGTTGGCATTCTTTAGCGAAGTTTGCGAGGGACTCGGCGTTGCGCTCGACGGCGATGAAACTGGGCTGATCTTTGGCGATGTGAAACTCGGCGCGCCATTTGGCGAAGCGGAAACCGTTATCGTAGGCGGTACGAGCGCGCTCATAGAGATCTTTCTCACCGTGTGTATAAGGTTCGCCAGTTTGGGCGATCTCGGCAAGACCTTGATCGAGCTTGAGGCCAGGGATGATGCCGCGGTCGGTGAGGTATTTGGCGAGATTGTAGCCAGGCTTGAGGTTTTGCTTTGCGCTCGAGTCGCTGAGGATGATGGCGCTGACGTATTTCTCCAAATCAGGAGAAGTAACAATGAGTTCGCGATAAGCTTTGCGCTGAGCGGCGGTGCCAGGGATGCCGGCGCGGACGAGGTGCTCGGTGAGCTTATGATCGGATTCATCCATGGCGAGGATGCCCTTCTTCGCGGGGATAAGTAATTGAGCGAGGGGACGGAGGTTGGCACGTTTGGCTTTCTCGGCACGGGCGAGCTCTTGGAGTTTCTTCGTAGAGAGGGAACCGGCGATGGTAGCTTGCTCGGCATTGAGACGAGCCCAAAGTACGGCGTCGCTAGGCGTGCCGCCGACGGAGATCACACCGAGGAGGGTAGCGACGATGGTAGAATAAACGGTAAGGTGAGTCATCATGTCAGTTTTATTGAGCGACCAACTTTCCTCAGCGTTGCTAAAGACGATTTTACGAGGGGTGATGTGGCAGACGAGCTGATGATTTGGCTGGTCGACCTCAAACTTATCAACGATTTCTTCGGGAGGATGGATAGGTGGTTCATCTTCGAGAAAAAGAATATCGGCCATCTGCATGAGACGCTGCCCGGCGGGGGTAGTATGCTTCTCGGCGTGGATGGCGAGCTTGGTAGTAGGGGAGAATTTGAGGAAATTCTTTAGCTCGTCGACGAGGCGATTAGAAATATTAGCAGAACGGTCGACCAGGATCCACTCCGGCGTACCAGAAGGCATCGACCAGTCGGTGATCTTGCGATTGCTGGGCGTAAAATAGGTAATCTCGTCACGATGGCAAAAAATGTAACGGTAATCATCGGGATTATCATGCCAGACGACTTCGCCATCGACGAACTCAGTGTTGGAATTGAGAATCTCCGCGTTCAGACCAAGGCGGTGCAAGACGGATAGAGAAACAGCGGCACCACCGTAGACACTAGTGCGACGGAAGAAATTATGAGCGGCGCCATTAAACTCGAGGTCGAGCCAGTCAATACCGCGCGAGTCGGTTTCAAAATCGTTGTTGCGGTCGTCAAGCTTGATGTAAACATCTTTGAGGACGTTGCCGATGATTAGAATCTTTCCCATGTCTACTTTGATTATAGCATAATAATTATAAAACAGGCGGTTTTTACTCACTATCCTCTGGGTGGTTCGCCAGTTGGTTCGGAGAGGAGTTTTTTGGCTTTGATTTCGTAGCGTTTGCCGTTAACGGGAGAAATGAAGTAATCTTCAGCGAGGAGGTTGACGAACATAGTGAGGTCTTTGTCATCCATGATGATGATTGAGCCGTCGTCGTCGGTCATGAGCTCGAGCTGCATGTCGTCGGCGTAGTCGATGAGCTTCTCCTGGGGCATTTCTTCGGCGATGTCGAGGGACTGGAGCTTCTTGACGAGAGGCTTTTTGTCTTGGAGCAAAGTATTAAGGGTGAGACCTTCGGCGAAGGAAAGTTTGTATTTCTCGGTGAGCTCTTTGGCTTTTTCGTCGGCGATGGCCTGAGATTTGTAATCGTACTGGAAGAGATTCTCGAACTTAGACTGGTTGAAAATGACGACATTACCGTCAATGATGGCGACTTGGTTGTCGTCGGGCATCTTCAGAGCGACTTCGGCCGAGAAGGGCTCGAAACTCTCGCCATTGAGTTCCCAGCTAGTGCCGCCTTTGAGGGCGGAAGATGGAGAGAGCGCTTTGGCGATGTAAAAGACTTTGGTCTCGCCGTCGTCGCCAGGGTAGCTGAATTTCGCGATGATGCCTTTGACTTTTTTGAACTCGTCGACATGGTCGTTCCAGGAATCGATGTTGCGATATTCGTGCTCGATGAGATGAATGAGAGTCTCGGCGCGGCCGACGTTGCTAAGCTTGGTGCGATAGATGACCTTATCCTCGCCGTCGGACTTCTCGTACTCGCGGCACTCGAGACCTTTGTCAGCTTCTTTAATAATGTAGCCGGTGGCTTCTTGCATGAACATAGCTTTGACGCTGGCAGTTAGCTTGTCAGAATAGCGGACGCGGAAGGGTGTGTAGGTCTTATTGAAGAGGAAAAGCTCGACAGAAACATTGTTTTTGATTTCGTCAATCTCGTTGGCCCAGTGGAAGACGTCGAAGCTAGAGTTGTCAGAATGATAATAGACTGGCTCGTCATTTTCAGGCTTGGGCTGATTGGCCTGGGCTTCGAGAATTTCTTGATTAGTTTGAGGAGCTTGGTCGCTCGTATCTTGATTGTCCATAAATGTTTTACCTCCGAAATTTATTCTATTATAGCGTATTGAGGGAGAAAAGGGAAGAAACATTTTTGCAACGACCCATTTTTGCAACGACTAGCAATAAGACAATGATAATTGAATTAGTCAATGGCATGAAATTCGTGTGTTCGGCGGTTATGAAATAATTTTGGTATGGACGCAAGAGTTGATGGGGTGTGTGCGGATTTTAGAAAATAGAATGACCGATAAGTCAAAAGTACTTCTATAAAGTATGGTAGCATAAGAGCTATTGACAAAAGTCACTAAGTGTGATACAATGGAGATATAAGAGGTGTTTTGTGCTGAGGAGTGCCACATTGCACTGGAATAGTACTTTAACGCCTTAAATCTTGAAAAGTGAGGTGCTAGAGAATGGAAAATCAGAACAATGAGCCGAAGAATGAGGTCTGTTATTGGTCGCCCAGAGCTAGTCATATTTATTGTATCTCGATGACTCCTGGTAAAGTCCTTGACTTCTGTCCTCCGGGGTTGTCTCGGCTGGATGAGCAGAATTTAACTTATTCTGTGGCGCATGATGCGGCAGTGATGGCGGCTCAGGCGCAGATTATTTATCAAAATCCTGGGCTGAGGATGAAACTTCTGCTGCATGATGGGCAGAACTTTACGCTGCGACCGTACAGTGGCTCTAAAGACTGGGCAAGAGAGCCGGTGAACCGTCCACAGAACCCGAGGCGGAAATTGTACAGCGATCCTAATGACTGGGGAGAGGAGCTGGTAGACTATCCGGATTTGGCCATAAGTGGTCGGCTGATGGGCTGGAAGTTATACGGAGTTACGATACCCGTAAGTGGGGCAGTGAAGCTGTGTTTTTATAATGTGTGGGACGGTGTGCATGTGAGGGCTGGGTTACTCTTAGGGGATGACGAGACTTTGCATTTTACCATGGAGGCGCTAGGGGAAAACGGTAAGACGATGTACGAATGCAAGTATGACGAGACGACTGGCTGCACGGTCGTGCACGAGATGAGCGAATATCATGAACGCTATGTAACGATTGACGAGCGTGGACACTGCCAGGTGCGAGAGCTACTTATGAATGGTTGATATTCGTGAAAAAAGAGAGATTTGAGGTGAGAATAATGAGTAAAGCTGCGACTTCGGTCGTGGCTTTTTCTAGATTTAGTTTGTGGAAAAGTCTCACAGGGAAGGAATAGCTGAGGAAGGAGGGCTGTGGAAAACTCTAAATGAGTGGTTTGAAAATTATTTGGAAAATGTGCTTGTGTTTTTTAGAAAACTCAGTTATACTAAGTTCAGTGGACGAACACCCACACAAACAAGTGAAAAGCTACATAAAAATAGAAAGAAAAGTAGTAAACACAAACGTGAGGACGAACACAAACAAAAATTATCAAAACAAAGATAAAGTAAATTAACAGAGTTTGAGATCGACCAACTAGGAGTTTTTGCGCGCGTTTGGAACACGCGACACAGAATTCAACAAGTACTTCAAACAAACACCTCCCAATTAACTCTATTTGGTTCGTGATGCTGAGGCCAGCAACAACCCACTCACAATACGTTATAAGTCTCTCAACGGCTATGATTCATATGATTCGCTTCGGCGGGTCGCAATCGTAGTAGATACAAACGTATATCGGCATCTTATCAAACAAACAAGAAATTAAAAACAAAAACGTGAAAATTTCTAGTTGAACGATCTCAAGCAATGAGTGTATAATATACACATGGAAGAACTTCATAAGCCGGTATTATTGTCAGAAGTGCTGGCGGCGTTGCAGCCGAAGCCGGGCGAGTCGTATATGGACTTGACGGCGGGGTATGCGGGGCATGCTAGTGAGATTTTGAGTGTGACACGGAATTATAAAGGCTCGGTCTTGGTAGATCGAGATGAAAATGCAGTTCGGATTCTAGAGGAAAAGTTCCAAGGAAAGGGAATTAGAATCGTGAAGGCAGATTTTTATAGTGCGGTGCTACAGGAAATTGAGTGTGGAAACGCTTTTGATATGATACTGATGGATTTTGGAGTGTCTTCTCCGCAGCTAGATAGAGCCGAAAGAGGGTTTTCTTTCGCAAAAGACGGTCCGCTGGATATGCGAATGGATCAGTCGCA
This sequence comes from uncultured Candidatus Saccharibacteria bacterium, assembly GCA_964406525.1. Lineage (GTDB taxonomy): Bacteria > Patescibacteriota > Saccharimonadia > Saccharimonadales > Saccharimonadaceae > Nanosyncoccus. The sequence goes on from CAYOSC010000014.1 coordinate 18,292, forward strand.
AGAGCTGTCTGCCGATGTAATTGTGAATAAATATCGCGAGGGGCATTTGGTGGAGATCTTGGAGAAATATGGCGAAGAGAAACCGGGATTTGCGAAGATGATTGCGCGGGCGATTGTACACGGGAGGCCGTGGCGGTCGACGAAGCAACTCGGGGAAGCGCTGAGTAAGTACGGTCGGGGCGGCAAGACGCATCCGGCGACTAGGATTTTTCAGGCGATTCGGATCGCGGTGAATGATGAGCTAGGAGAGATAGAGCGGACTTTGCCGTTACTGCCGAAGGTGCTGAAACCGGGCGGGCGAGTCGCGATGATTTCTTTTCATAGTCTCGAGGATCGTCTAGTGAAAGATTGGCTGAAGGAAGCGTCGGGATTTGGCGAGGAATCAGAAGTGACGGTATTGACGAAGAAACCAATCACTGCGGAAAATGAGGAGTTGTTTATCAACCCAAGAGCGCGGAGTGCGAAACTGCGTGTAGCGATCAAAAACTAGTAGAGTGTGGAGACTTGATGAGTTTGGCTACGGCGGGGACGTGCGAGGCGGGCTTGGTTGGTGGGCTGGTTGCTCGCTAGGGAAGAACTGAATGGGTGAACCTGGCGAGGAGTTAGCTTGCCGTTGATAAAAATAAAAACATAAAATAAAAAGAAGGAGGCAATATTATGCCACGTCAAATCACTGTTACTAGCAACCGTTCACGCGCTCAAAAAGTGCAAGTTCACTTCCGCTAGGAATGAGTAAAGTGCAGAGTTTTGCATTTACTCTGCGAAGTTTGTAAATCCGCGGGATGCTAAAAGTGTAAAATATGGGGCATCCCGTGACATGGGCCGAAAGGTCCGCCACGGTTGTAGAGTTAAGACCGTAGAGTGTTTGTCAAAAATACATGACCTTCCCAGGAGCTAGCGTAGTCCTTATGCGGCTCCTGGTCTTTGGAGTTTAGTCCGGGGAAGACTGATGATGACAAATGCGGCTTAATGACGACAACTTTTTGAGAATTGAAAAAATAAACATAAAACAGCGAGGAAAATAAATCAAAATGAGACCACAGACATATGTCTCTCGGCGGAGTGCGGCGACCAGTACGAATACTTGGTCACGAAATTATAATACAGTACGACATACGCAGAAAACGGTGGGGCCGTTGGCGTATTCGTTCCTAGTAGGGGTGATGGTGCTGATTGTGGGACTCATTTACGTGTCGCAAAGTACGCGCGCGACGAATTACGACTATGAACTCTCGGCGATTGATAGCGAGATTGCAGAGCTGCAGGCGAAGAAGGAAGATCTGGCGGTAGAGAAGGCGAGATTGACTTCGATTGCGGCAGCGGAGAATAGTGAAGTGGCAGCAAATATGGAAGCTGCTAATGCGGGCGGATACGCTGAGTAGCAGACAAGCCCAGCGGGTTCTGTCAGAAGATTCGGCCACCCGCTGTGCTAGGCATGATTTTTTGCGCTTTTGATATGATATAATATAGACATGAGCAGAAATAAGTTTTTGCGGCTGTGTTTGCTGGGGGCGATGGCGGTGATTGTGATCCGGCTGTTTTTTATACAGATCGTGCAGCATGAGGAATGGTCCGAGAGAGCGGCGGCGCAGCAGACTCTGCAAAATGTCTTGCTGGCGGAACGTGGCGAAATCTACATGATGGACGGGAGCGAGCCGGTGCCAGTGGTGATGAATACGACGGTTTATACGGTGATTATAGATCCGATGCTGGCGAGTGAAGAAGTGGCGGAAAAGGAATTGAATGATTTGTTGGGGGATAAACGGACGGCGGAGTGGGCGGATGTGTTCGCGGATCGGACGCGGAGATATTATATAGTGGGGAAAAATGTAGAGCGAAGCGCGGCGGAGAAAATCGCGGAGCTGGATGCGACGGGGGTGTGGCTGCAGTCGAATACGAAACGGGTGTACCCGGAGGGGAATTTGGCGGCGAATTTGCTGGGGTTCGTAAATGCGGACGGCGTGGGGCAGTATGGTGTAGAAGGGGCGCTGAATGACGAACTGTCGGGCGAAGATGGGATGCTCCGGACGGTGAAGGATATTAATAACGTGGCGCTGTCGATCGGGGATGATAATGTGAAAATCCCGGCGAAGGATGGGGAGAATATCGTGTTGACGATTGATAAGACGATGCAATATAATGTCGAGAAGATTTTGGAGAAGAAGTCGGGTGAGCTAGGATTTAAGAATATGAGCGCGGTGGTGTTAGACCCGAACTCGGGTAAGGTGCTCGCAATGGCGAACTACCCGGGGTATGATCCGGCAGATTATGGCAACGTCGAGAGCGCAGCGGCGTACATTAATCACGTGGTGGAGGATCCGTTCGAGCCGGCGAGTGTGTGCAAGACGTTTACCTTCGCAGCGGCGACGGAGCTGGGGGTGATGACGCCGGATAAGATGTTCACGAACTATGGCGAGATTACGATTGATGGGTGGCCGATCCGAAATGCGGAGCAAGGCTCGTATTTGCTGGGGCAACAAACGATGCAGACGGCGTTTAATTATTCGTTGAATACTGGTTCGACGCAGGCGCTGCGCTGGATGGGCGGGAGTGAGACGGAAATCACGCAAACGGCGCGCGAGAAACTGTATGATTACTATTATAATAAGTTCGGCCTGGGGCATTATACGGGGATTGAGCTGTATGAGTCGCCGGGGTTCCTAGTGGAGCCGAATGCGGATATGTATGGGCTAGCTTCGACCTATGCGAATATGACTTTTGGTCAGAATATGCAGGCGACGATGATACAGGTGGCGTCGGCGGTGGCGTCGGTAGTGAACGGCGGGAAATATTATACGCCGACACTGGTAGCGGGGAAGATGGTGAATGATGAGTTCGTGCCGAACGAGCCGGCGGAAGCGGTGCGGCAGACGATTAGCGAAGAGACGAGTGCGTCGATGCGAGAGATGCTACGCAATACCCGTAGAGCGTGGCAACAAAATGGTACGGATGCAGCGGGATATTATGTTGGCGGGAAGACTGGTACGGCGCAGGTGATTAAAGACGGGGCGTACTCAATGAGCGAGACGCAGGCGACCTATGTCGGAGTAGGGGGCACGGAGGGGGAATTGCCGAGCTATGTGATCATGGTGAGAGTATGGGAGGAGGGGAAGCTGGCTGGTGGGCAAGAACATGCGTTGCCACTGTTTAATGACTTGAAGGCGTATGTGCAGGAATATATGCGAATTAGACCTGCGAAGTAAGTGGCTTTAGAGGAGCTTTTGCTAATAAAATATTAGGACATTTTCTTGGAGAAAAAATAGACTTGGCAGAGAAAAGAAGGCTGATATAATAAGAAGTGCATAACAGTATGATTGAATGATGCAAGTGACTTTTTTATAGAAAGTTACTAGTGTTTACCGATAGAAACGGCATCATAAGGTCGGTTTAGTTCGGTAAGCCTAGAACTTGCTCAATTATACTGTTATGCACCCTTATGGTGCCGTTTTTATTTTTGCGTTGCTAAGAATGTGGCCTGAGGGTGCTAGATTTATATAACCAAATTGGATGGCTTTTGCTAGGGCTATCTTAGCACATTCTCGACTCTATATTTTCATTAGTGGATTTCATATTAGTTGCATCGCTACACTTTTACTAACGGTGTGTCGATGCTTCGCATCTCTCTGTGGGCGTCGTCTCGGAAGAAAAGAGTTTATTCTTTTCTTCTCTCGTCTCCTACACAGTTCGGTGAGCCTCTCCTCATTACACAAGCAAAGGGCGACTGCTTCAGATGCCGCCGTGTGTAAATTGGACCTGGCTCAGCCGAGAAACGACATCTTATAGCAAAGGTGCTAGCGATGCTAAGAATAATCTATCTAATAAAAATGTAGAGTCGAGAAGTCAATATTATTTTGCATAGACAAAAAGGACGAGTGGATTCTCCTGGGTTATACTATGCGAAAATATAAGTATATATAATATGTATGTAGATAATTCTTAGCAAAGCCTCCATCCAAAAGGAGGGCGATCATGCACTACGAGAAACGTAAACTTCATAAGCTACATAGTATTCCAATAGACTTATGTAATAAGGTAAATCATAAAAGATTGTATTTAGTTTCTTATAGCATTCCTCTAAGTTGTATGGTCGTTCTCCTTTTGGGGTTTAGCGTGATGATAAATCCGGGGCATTTTGCTAGCCAGAAAAGTTATGCGGTAGAGATGGTGGATGACGAGCAGGCTGAGCTAACCACTTCAGATGATATGGAAGACGATGTCAACAACGGTATGGCGCGAGCATCAAGAGCGAGTACTCCGAGCCTAGCACTATCGGTGACTAATAGTGACAAAGTAATAGAAACAGTGCAGGGTGGAAGTACGGCATATAGTGATCACTTAGTAACTATTAGTGGGCAAGAATTGACTAATTATACACTTAGTATGAGTAGCAGCTCGGCTAACCTGACTAAGCCGAGTGGGGCGAGTGGAGCAGAGATTACTGGCGCAGGGGGAGTAACTGGTGGCTCTATGCCGGCTAATAGGTGGGGCTATGCGGTGACGGAAGAGAACAATAGTAGCTATGGAGGATTAACTTACAACACCGTGCCGACTAGCTCGGCTACCATAGCAAGTGGAAATGCGGCGGCGGATGGGACGCTCAATACAAAGAAAAAGATCGTGATAGCAGCGAGATTTGGGGAAGATGCGGCGAGTGGAACGTACCGGCAGAGCATTAACCTAAGTGCGGTTGCGACGGCGATGATGGTGACGTATACGATTAATTTCAGCGCGAATGGCGGAAGTGATGCGCCAACCGTAACAGCACAAACTAGTAGTGAAGATAGCGTAAGTTTTACGCTACCAGGACAAGGCGGAATGAACAAGAGCGGTTATAGCTTCCTCGGGTGGAGTACAAGCTCTAGCGTGACGACGGCCAGCTACACAGCAGGAAGTAGCTACACAGTGAGTCGATCAAATCCGGCACCGACATTGTATGCAGTATGGAAGGTTGCTTCGTTTAATACAAACATCACAACCATGCAACAAATGACGCCGGCGATATGTCAGAATGCAGACATTGGGGCGACAAAAGTACTAACCGATAACCGGAGTGGTTATGCAAGCGGTACGATGACGAGCCCAGGTGGGATTACGCATAACATGAACCAATATGTAGTAATGAAGATGCTAGATGGGACTTGCTGGATGGGGGAGAATCTCAGAATCATGAATACTACGATTAATAGTACATACTCAGATATGACTTCGGGGAGCTTTACGATTCCGGCATCAAATAAATCCGGCTTTACTAGTAGCGATAAATCTTCACCAAAAGCTTACTATGAAGATACTACTTATGGTGCATACTACAACTGGTACACTGCCACCGCTGGAACTGCTCCGAGTGGTAGCGGGGATGTTGCTAGTAGTATCTGTCCAAAAGGATGGAAATTGCCAGCTTATAGTGGGGTAGGGTCGTTCTATAACATTATCAATGGTAATGGTACGGCTGGTACGGGTTATAAAGATTCTAAAGGCAGCTTCACAGTGCTAAATAGCAAGAATGGTCGGATATTAGGCTATAACTCGAATGACGCCTTCTGGCCGGCCGCCGGCTTCGTACGCAGCGGTTCTCTCGCCAGTGTCGGCTCCTTCGGCGACTATTGGTCGCGTAGAGCCAGCACTGCTGGCAGCGCCTACGTCCTGGGCTTCGATAGCTCCGGTGTGTACCCTCAGGACGGCAGCGGTCGCTACTACGGTTGCTCCGTTCGTTGCGTCGCCGCCCAATAAATTAGCCCCTTCTCGTCGCCAACTTCCCAGAGATAAATCCTAGTTGAACTTGTATAGACTATACAAGTTCAACTCTCTAGAATAACAATTTAGCGCGGGCGTATGACAGTAGAAACAAAATTATCATAACTTTTTTACGAAAAGCACTGGACATTACCGCAAAATAAGGTACAATTAAGTTAGAAATGATGTTGACTAGCCCTTGTTGATAGTGATGTTCACTTCAATGAGGCTAGTCTTTTTATTGGTAGGTTGAGGCTTGCGTTCCACCAACGCTACTAATAATTCAATTAGATTAAGTAGGGTTTGCATATGCATCCTTTCTTAGAATCTTGCTGATCAAAATTCCTAACTCCACACCACAGGATTGTACTTAATGTCCTAGCCGCCCGCGCTAGAAGCAGTGTAGCACAAAATGGGCTAAAGTACCAATCACTAGCGTTAAATTTCTTTAGAAAGCTAGCAGTGTCGGAATGCGCTCAACTTTGAAAAATGCCAGTGAGATATGCTATAATATATATTATATATGGCAGATACGTTAAATAATGAGACGTTCTATGGGCTTTTGTTGGCTTTGTCGGCGTTTTTCTTGGCGACGTTTTTGACGCCGGTGTATACTTATTTCGCGTACAAATATAAATTCTGGAAGAAGCAGAAGAAGGAGACGCTGACGGGGGAGGCGCTGCCAGTGATGACGAAGTTGCATGCGAAGAAATTCGCGCGGCATTTTCCGACAATGGCGGGAATGGTCGGGGTGGTGACAGTGTTTCTCGTGACATGTATTTGTAATCTGAACCGGGAGCAGACTTGGCTGCCGCTAGTGGGGTTCATCGGTGGGGCGGTGGTAGGGTTCATCGATGATATTATTAATGTGTTTGGTAGCGGAAAAGGTGCGGCAGGTTTGAGGGCGCCGGTGAAATTTGCGATGATTACGGTGCTGGCGATCTGGTTGGGATGGTGGTTTGCGGTGAAGCTGGGCTGGACGAGTATTGAGATCCCGTTTGTGGGTGACTGGGAAGTGGGGGCGGTGGCGATGATGCTGATTTTTGCCTTTGCAGTGGTAGCGACGTCAAATGCGGTGAATATCTCGGACGGGCTAGATGGGCTGGCTGGAGGGCTAGCGATGATTGCATATGGGGCATATGGGATTATTGCGCTGTTCCAGGGGCAGTGGATGTTGACAGGATTTTGCCTGACGGTGGTGGGATGGCTGCTATCATATATATGGTTCAATGTGCCGCCAGCGAGGTTTATGATGGGGGATACGGGGTCGTTTGCGCTGGGGGCGGGGCTAGGTGTAGTGGCGATGATGACGAACGCGTTCTTCCTCCTGCCGATTATCGGGATTTTGTTTGTGGTGGAGGCGGGGTCGAGCTTGGTTCAGATCTTCTGGAAGAAAGTGTTTCATAAGAAGCTGCTAATCTCGGCGCCGATTCATCACCATCTGGAAGCGAAAGGTTGGGGGGAGGCGAAGATTGTAATGCGGTTTTGGGTGATCGCGGGGGTGTTTGCGATTATCGGAGTATTTCTGGCTGTGCAAGGCGGCATAGTAGCCGATAATAAGCATGAAGAGCCTGTGTCTTCTTTGGACTCTTCATCGTCAACAGATGCGTTACTCGCTCTCCGTATGCCAAATACGGTTCGCTCCGTTACTCCTGTTTCCTTGAATAGCCCTAAAGAAGCCTACAGGGTTCGAGAGGGAGAGACGAATGCCTTGAATTATCTCGGAGTACGAGTTGGAGATATAGCTGGTAAGGGGGGGGATGCGTAAGCACAAGAGTGACAGGATTATCGGGGCGCTAATGATGGTGTTGTTGTGCGTGGGGCTGATTGTGATTTACGCGATTGGGCCGATGCGGGCGAACGTGATTAATTCGGTCTATGGTAGCAACATGGGCGAGAACGATTTTTTTATCCAGCAGCTGAAGAATGTGATTTTGTCGCTGATCGTGGTGGTGATTGCGTTTAAGTTGCCGTATAAATATATGCGCAAATATGCGAAATTGGTGATGTTTGGGGGGCTGGCGTTGTGTATCTTGCTGGCGATTTTGGCGGCGGTGGGGAGTTCGCTGGCGAAATGTGAGCTGGGGGCGTGCAGGTGGTATAATCTCGGTGGGTTTAGCTTGCAGCCAGCGGAGATTTTGAAATTGGGATTGGTATCATATTTGGCGCAGCTGATGGCGGAACGGAAAAAGGAAGGAAAGCTAGAAAGTAGTGACTTTTGGATTCCGTTTACGGTAGTGAGTGTGTTATCGCTGGGGCTGGTCGTGGTAGTGCAGAAAGATTTGGGGACGGGGATTGCGATCGCGGCGATTATTCTGGCGATGTTATATATGAGTGGGATAAGGTTGAGATATTTTTTGGCGGTGCTCGGGGTCGTCTTGGCAGCGGGGGTGGCGTCGATCGTAGTGTCGCCGCACCGGATGGAAAGGCTGATGACTTTTAGCTCGGAAGATTCGACGGATGCGTACCATATTGAGAATGCGATGATCGCGATCGGGACGGGCGGGATGTTTGGTGTGGGGATCGGGAATAGCGTGCAGGCGACGGGGTATCTACCGGAGTCGATTAATGACTCGGTGTTTGCGATTATGGGGGAGACGTTTGGATTTGTGGGGCTGGTGATGGTGGTATTGTGCTTTACGGTATTACTGATGAGGCTGCTGAGGATGGCGAGTATGCTGGAAGATGAGGAGAAATCACTAGTGGTGATAGGGGTATTTGCCTGGGCGACGGCGCACGTAGTGGTGAATATCGCGTCGATGACGGGGCTGTTGCCACTGACGGGGATTACGCTGCCGCTGCTGAGCTATGGTGGGACGAGTATGCTGTTTACTGCGGCGGCACTGGGGATTGTGTTGCAATTGTCATGCTATACCGATAGAGTAGCGAAGAAAGAAACGGCGGAGGCAGTGCGACCGGTGGCGCCGAGAAGGAGATTGGAATGAAAGTGTTAGTAGTAGGGGGTGGATCGGGCGGACACATTACGCCGGCGGTGGCGGTAATCCGAGAATTATTAGAGAAACAACCGCGGACGAAAGTAGAATTCTGGACTGACCGGAAGTATTATAAAAATGTTGTAAAGATTACAACAGAAATTGGCGTGCGCTGGGGGTCGCATACGAATGAAGGGACGCGGAGAGTACCGTATATCCGAGTGCGGAAGATTTGCGCGGGGAAGTTCCGCAGGTATGCGGGGTGGACTTGGAAGGATGTCTTGAAACATCTGGGGATTGTGATTAAGGATTTGATTCTGGGGAATATCGCGGGGTTCTTCGGGTTCGTCGGGGGGCTGGTGCAGAGTTTCTTTCGATTGTTACTGCCGAGTAAGCGGCCGGATGTGATTTTCTTGAAAGGCGGGTTCGTGGGACTGCCAGTGGGGTTGGTGGCGAAACGGCTGAAGATCCCGTACATTGTGCACGAGTCGGACATGGTACCGGGGCTGGCGAACCGGATTCTGATGGATGGAGCGACGGTGACTGCGAGTGGCTGGGATGGCCTGAAGGCGGAAGGCTATGTGGTGCATGTAGGAGTGCCGGTGGCGCCGGAATTTCGGGAAGTGACGCCTGCGCAGCAGAAGAATCTGAAGAAGGCATTTGGGTTCGACCCGGATAAACCGCTGGTGGTGGTGACAGGCGGGAGTCAGGGTTCGCAGAATATCGATCAGGCGATGAATGTGATTTTGCCAGAGATGCTGAAGTTTACGAGCGTGGGGCTAGTGGCGGGACGGAAATATTATGAAGAAGTAGTAGATCTGAAAAAATATGAGGAATGGGACCGGGCGAAGCTGCAGTCGAACTTCCGGATGTGGGAGTTTAACTCGGCGATGCACGAGCTGATGGGGGCGGCGGACGTAGTAGTGAGTCGGGCGGGGGCGACGACGATCGCAGAGCTAGCGGCGCTGGGTAAGGCGGTGATATTAGTACCGTTCGAGAGGCTGCCGGGGGCGCATCAGCTGAAGAATGCGAAGAAGCTAGAAGAGATGGGTGCGGTAGTGATGGTGCCGGATGAGAAGATGCGGAAGAAACCGATGGTGCTGCTAGAGGCGGTGAGACATCTAGTGCGGTCACCGCGGGAACGGAAAGCCTTAGGCGCGAAGCTGCATGCGGAGGCGATGCTAGACTCGGCGGAGCGTTTGGCACAGATCTTGATAGAAGTAGGGGAGCATAAGCAAGTAGGTGAGCTGCAAGATGAAGTGAAAACGCAGAAGCAGCAGAAGGCAGATCAGAAAAAGGCGAAGAATCGGAAAGTAGCCGCGGATCGGAAGAAGGCGGAGACGAGAGATATGCGTGCGAAGAAGGCGAAGCGGAAATAGGAATTAGAAATGCGTGGGCATCGAGAAGAGAAACAGCTGAAGCGGGGACAGACGATTGCAGGGGAGCTGGAACAGGCGGAGTCGGAATCGGAGCGTTTGCAAGAACGGAAGAAGATCCACCGGAAACGACGGCGGTCGGTGATTTTTGCGCTGCTATTGATTGCGGCGCTAGGCGTGCTATTATATTTGACGGGGAAAAATGCGATGCAGGAATACGAGGCGACGGAGGAAACTGGCGAGGAAGAATATAAGCTGCAAGCGGCGATCGTAGATGAGGACAACCGGGAGCGGATTTCGACACGAACGAAGGAGTATGCGGCACTACTGGAGCAGGATTTGCGTGATCTCGGCTACCGGGCGACGCAGTTTACGCTGCCGACAGGGATGAGTAGAGAGCTGTATGTGGATCTGGATGGGGAAGAGGAATATTTCAAGGTGAATATGGATCGCGATACGGCGGTGACGGCGGAGGATATCGCGCGGATGGTGAAATATTTGCATGAGCACGATCTGCATCCGACGTATGTGGACGTCAGGGTGGAAGGGAAAGCGTATTACAAGTAGTGTGGCGGCACTATTAGGACATGTTCTGGCGGAGAAAACTAGACTTGGCAGAATACAAAAAGAGGTTATAATGGTAATTGTATAACGATTTAATGAATAGTGGCAAACGATTTTTGCGTATGTTTGAACGTAATGGTGACACCATGAGGTGATTCTCTGACGTTCAAACTCCCCGTTTGTCCAGTAGTTGAATCGTTATACACCCCTCGTGGTGTCATTTTTGTTTAGTTGCGTTGCCAAAAATGATGCCCTTGGTTATATAAATCTAGCAC
>CAYOSC010000015.1:0-20415 GCA_964406525.1 uncultured Candidatus Saccharibacteria bacterium
CGACCTTTTGGTTATGAGCCAAACGAGCTACCAGGCTGCTCTATCCCGCGACGTGTTTATATTATAGCGCGGATTCTGATAAAATACAAGACTTTTTTGTCCTATCGTTGTTTCGCAAATACACTTTTTCTCGGGTCGCGTCCCTCGAGCTCGTCGTCACGAGTCTCGGGCGCTCATCCTCGGTCGTAACCTCCGGGAGTCCCGAGAAAAAGGTTTTTGTGAAAAAGCCTCCGAAGCCCCAGTATGAAGGAGTCACGAGCTCTCAGGAATCGGCGATGCAAGAAAGATGAGGTAGAGCAGGGGCGGCATGAGGTAGATTTGGAGAGCGTTGGGGAGGCCGGAGAAGAAATTGAGCGTGATAAGATAGGCAATCACGAGCGGCAGCAGAAGCGGTAAGGCGGGATGATGCCAAAAGGCGGCGGAATGAGACTGAGAATTGGCGGCGCGGCCATCGAGGAATTTGGCGGAAAAGAGGCGAGGAGCAAAGGCAAGGAGGAGGGAGAAGATCAGGAGAGCGACACCGATCAGGCCGGTCTCGAGGAGGAGAGAGAAGAATTCGTTTTGGACGATTTCCTTAGGTGAAGTGACAATATCTGGGAAGGCGGCGTGCATGGCGGTACCGGCCCCACCGAGCCCGACACCAAACAGAATACTGGTAGACGCAAGCTGGGCGCGGACGAGACAGGCGGGTGGATCGTCACTCGTCCTGCGGGCGCAACCGATATTGACCTCGATGCGAGGATGACCAGGCGCGGCGAGCCAGGTGTCGATGGCAGCTTTATTAAGATTGAGCCGGATATTGGTAGACTCAGGGACGTAGCCCTCAAAATAGACTTCATCATTCCCTGTCGAAGTTGAAGTATTGCCCTCCGGAGAAGAGGCCGAGGAGTCTTTTTTAAGATGAGAGGAGTTTTGCGCAGGATTTCCACCGTCGGATGTGGGGTTTTCCATGGGTTTTCCACTGGTTGTGGCTGGATTTTCCACATTTTGAGCGGAATTATCCACTGTTGATGAAGAGTTATCCACCGTAATCTCAGAGTTTTCCACAGGAGAAGTCTTTTCTTGAGGGCGGAGGTCGATGATGCCGAGGGAGAGCTGATGAATAGACTTCGTGACCCCAGAGATGAAAGTCTCAGAAGTGGGGCTAAGAGCGGAGAAAGTGCCCTGGAGACCGAGAGAAATGAGGAAACTCAAAACTGGGATAGTGATGAGCGACCAGCGGAAGTGGTGGCGTTTCAGACAGAGAATAAGCATGACAATCAGCGCGATGACGTAAGCATAGATAGCGCCGCGTGAGAAGGTGAAAAATAAAGTCGTAGAAAAGAAAATGGCAATGATGGCAAGGAGCCAGAAATTGCGCCCGCGAGAAGAGGTAGCAGGATTAGCAGGTTGCTGAGAGCTATTTTTAGAGCCTTGGGTAGGTGGTCGAGTCGCTAAAAGGTAGAGCATGGTCAAGGTTGGGGCGAGGAGGAGGTTACCCATAAACTGCGGCTCGATGGCGAAGCCGGAGGGGTGCGGGAAGCCAAAAGAGCGGTAAGTACAACCGGCGCAAAGGAGAGTGCTCGCACGGGAGAGGCCGAGGAGGTCGAGGATGCTCTGGAGGAAGCAGAAGAAACAGACGAAGGTAGTGGAAATAATGAGGGAGAGGAGAACGTTGCGGCGGAGAGTGCCAGGAGGAGAAAGGAGTGGGACGATGTAAATAATAGCAAAAACGGCAAGGAAGATGAGCCAAGCGATGCCGGCGGTGAGGAGGCCGCGGAGGGGGTTGGCCGACCAGAGGATTGAGATGGTGATATAAAGCGGAAAGAGGGCGAAGAGGAAAAAGCGGCGATCGGAAAGACCGGGGAGGTGTAGGGATGATGCTAGGAAATGGCTAGAGTGCTTATGGGCGCTGCGACGACGTGGGTGCTGCTGCGAAGCGACTATGGTAGAGTCTGCTGTGCGCTGATGGGGGTGCTTCTGGAGGGTTGCGGTGGAAGTTTGCTTAGAGGCGGGGCTGATTGTGCGTTGATGATGCCAGACGAAGACAAGAGAAATAAATGCCACAATATCAAAAATGACGAGCCAGATGAGTGGGAGGGAGAGCTCGAAGTTCATGGAGGAGTTACTGCCGAGCTGGATGATGGGGTAATAGGAGAAAAAGAGGACGGCAGGGAGGAGATAGAGGAGGGCGAGGAGAGTTTGGCGGAGATATTTCATTGGGATCCTTTGCGATTAGGTTGATGTGATGGGTGAGCTTTTGGCTTAGAATTAGGCGGAGAGGATGCTGGCACCTCTTGAGACGAAGACTGTGAGGAGGCTGACGCCTGGGCGACGAGGCGCTCGATTCCCTGGCGGAAATGCTGGGTATCGAAACGATCGGCGGAACGGCTAACCGCGATGCGGTCGAAATGGAGATTTTGGAACTCGCGAATGGCTTGGGCGAGAGAGGCGGGAGTTTGCTCGTCAAAAAGAAGGCCGTTCAGCTGGGGCTGGACGATATCCCGGCTACCACCCTCCGTGTAAGCAATGGCAGGGCAGCCGGCGGCGAGAGCCTCGACGGCGGCAATGCCAAAAGGCTCGAGGCTAGGGAAAAGATAGGCTTTCGCATGTCGGAGATAGACAGCGAGCTGATCGGACGGAGTCCAGGGGAGGAATTTGATATACGGAGAGCCAGCGGCGAGCTTCAGGAGATGCTGATGCTCGGAGCCATCGCCGACGACTAGGAGTGGAACTTTTAATTCCTGACAAGCCGCGATGGCGAGATCGACGCGTTTCCAAGTAACTTGGCGACAAGAAATAATATAGTAATTCCCTGGCGTGAAGAGGGCGTCAGAGGGGGATTCTTGGTGGAAATCAGTAGCCTCGAAATCCTGAGGGCGGAACTTGGCAACGTCAACATTGGGAGAGACGATGACAGAGTCGCGATGATAATACTGTTTAATTTGCTGCTGGGCGTAGGTAGAGATAGTGACGAACTGATCAGGACGCTGGGCGGCACGATAATCAGCTTGGCGGAGGGGCTTAACCAGGAGCTTGAAACAGGCGCGGACGAGTGGATTAAGGATGCCGAAACCTGGGTCGACAACATATTTGTCATACATTTGCCAATAATACTGAGTGGGGACGTGGCAGTAGCAGAGGTGGTAGCTAGAGCTGTGAGAGGTTTTAGTCTTGATGGACTTAGCCTCGGCGCCGGTGACAGAGATGACGATGTCGTAGGCGGAGAGGTCGAGATGGCTGAAGTAGAGCTGGCGGAGAGGGCCGAGAAATTTGCGAAGACCGCGCGGGAAGATTTGAAGCCAGCCAGTCTTCACCGTGGCGTCATCGAACCAGCTAATTCCCTTTTTACTGTACTGAGAAGTGTAAATCGGGGCGTCGGGATACATGTGATGGAGCTCGAGGAGGACTTTCTCGGCGCCGCCAGGAGTAGTGAGCCAATCACAAACGAGAGCAATCTTGGGAGAATGTGTGTGAGGATTTTGTGAAGGCATGGTCGCTATTTCGCTCCTTTGCGCAAGAGGACGACGACGATGGTGCGGCAGAGGATGCGGAGGTCGAGGCCGACTGACCAATTCTGGATGTAATAGAGATCAAGTGAGCGACGTTCGTCGAAGGAGATGTCGCGGCGGCCGGAGACTTGGGCGAGGCCGGTGAGGCCAGATTTAACTGATAGGAGCAAGGAGCGGTCGCCGTAATGATGGAGCTCACCCGGGACGAGGGCGCGAGGACCAACGAGCGAAATATCGCCTTTGAGGACATTGAAAAGCTGCGGGAGCTCGTCGAGCGAGGTGGCGCGGAGGAATTTACCGAGCTTAGTAATGCGAGGGTCGTTCGGGATCATGTCGCCGCCGGCACGGTATTTCTTAATCAGCTGAGGTTTGCCCATTTTGGTAAAGGCTTCCTCAGGGGAGAGGCCAGAATATTCGGGCTTCATCGAGCGGAACTTGTAAATCTTGAAGCGCTGATTGTAACGGGAAAGCCGAACTTCGGAATAGAGGGCGGGGGCGTGAGGATCGGAAAGCTTCTCGATGATCCAGATGATGAGCATAGGAATGGCGGCGATAATCAGAGCAATCGTGCTGAAAAGGAGGTCGCCACAACGCTTGATGAAGCGGGCACTGCCAGCGAGCGGCGTGGCACGGACGAGGATAGCGGGAGTGCTGCCGACGAGCTCGAGATCGCCGGACTGGGTGGTGAGGGCGGCGTTGGACGGGACAAAATAATACAATAGGTGGTGCTCGATGGCCTGGCGATAGACGTACTCGGTGCGGCGATCGTCGGTCTGGAAAACGACGTCGGGATGAGTTTTCTTCAGGGCTTCCTTGAGCGAGGAGAACTGCTTGCGGCGAAGGTCCTTCGGGATGTATTTCGCGCCAGCAACTACACCAACCAGCCGAAAGCCGGACTCGGGATAAGCAGAAATGTAATCGGCTAGGTACTCGGTATTCTGGCTATTGCCGATAATGACAACGCGGAGAGCGGCACGGCGATTCTTACGCAGGGCAAAAAGGCGACACCAACGAATCGCGCCACGAAATAAAGCTAGGAGGATGAAACAGGCGGCCATGGCGTAGAGCGCCATCACGCGCACTGGGAAAAGATCCATATCGAAGAAAAAGTCACAAGTGATGATCGCCATCATGCCGATGACTGAGGCGAGGAGAAGCCGCCCGAGCTCGCGCCAACGGCTGCGACCGAGAAAAACGGATTTGCTATACAACCCAAAGGCGGCGAGAATAACTAGGTAAACCGGCACCATGACACACATAGAAACGATAAAACGCCAAGGGTCGGCGGTGAAGTAGAAGGGGCGCTGGTCGAGGTGGGTGCGCATGAAATAGGCCGCCAAAAAAGATAGCAAAATCGCGCAAGTATCGCCAAAAATCAGGAAAATGTGAAAAAACAACCCAGAGTCTTTCTTCATAGCTTTATTATACCATATCTGGAAGGAGGGTGAAAGCATTAGGAGTTATGAAGATTTTACTCCGTTGCGACAAAAAGGAGCGGGCAGGACATTTGACTTATTTAAGAAACTTTGTTAGAATGGGGATATAGTAAAGTTAATTACTCTTAGTCTTGCGGCTGAGAGTAATTTTTATGTCTGAGGTTTCCTATTGGAAAACAAAAAGGAGCGGACAAGCTGTTGACAGGTTTAATTTAAGTTGTTACAATGGAAGCATATTGATGGTTAGTTACTCTGGTTTATGACTAGGGTAACTTTTTCTTTGTAGACTATTTTAGTCTTGTGGACTTCGATAGCCTCTTCGAAAGTAACTCTATCCATACACTTACCTTTGCAAATTATTAAATTACTAAATGTGATAGAACCGACCTTTAGTTATGCCAAAGCTCGCCGCTCCTACAAAGCAGCGTAGCAAAAGATGGTCGAAAAGTAAACCCGTAGGGTCGCGTTTTACGCAATTTTATGATTTTCGCACAAAGTGATTTTAGTATGGTACAATGAAAGTGTTATCTAGTTTGCATCGGTTAGGAGCTCTTATTTTAGTTCTCCAGTGTAAATGGCACCGAGAGGCTTGCCGTATTGGAGAACGAAAGTGCTCTGATGTCGACTAGATAACACCCTCGCGGTGCCATTTTTGTTTAGTTGCGTTGCCAAGAATGATATCCGAGGGTGTTAGATTTATATAACCAAAATTGGATGGCGATATGTAAAATTAGCATATATATTATATATGGTCATCCAACCAGAATCCACAAAAGGAGGGCGATCATGCACCAAAAGAAACGTAAACTTTTTGTACTTTATAGTATTCCAATATGGTTTAGGAAAAAGTTTTCTAGACTAAACTTATGTAATAAAGAAAAGTTGTATTTAGTTTCTTATAGTATTCCTCTAAGTTGTATGGTCGTTCTCCTTTTGGGATTTGGGATGATGATAAGTCCAAGCAGCGCGCTCAGAACAAATGCGCTAGAAGCAGACGGAGAGTTGGATGCAGGGCTAAGCAAAGAAAAAGATGAGACTACAGCAGAAGAAGCTGTTGAGGCTAGCGTAGAGAATGCTAATATAACGCCGAGAGAAATAGCTGCTCCAAGTGTTACTTTCGAGATTGGCGGCGCGGGACAAAATGAAGTAGTAGAAACTAGCGTGGATGAGGTAGCTTATCGAAGCCATACCGTGAGAGTTTCATTAAATAATGTGGATGAATATTTTTTATTTATATCCGGAAATACTAACTTAGTAAATAGTGCTGGCGGCATAGAATTAACTGGTACTGGTAACGCAGGGGTAGCTGGTAGTAATATACCAGCAGGACAGTGGGGCTACGGATGGGATTATACTGGCGCAGCAACGAATGCTGATATGACTTATAAAACTGTACCGACCGCACAGACTAAACTCACTGTACCTGCACTATCTAATAATGCCGTAAGTTTTAATGGTAAACTCAACTTTGCGGCAAAGTTCCCTACGAATGCTACGCTTGGTAATTATGCTAGCAATGTCAACTTGACCCTGATTGCTTCGCCAAAAGCGCAGACTGGAAGTGTAAACTGGAAGAATGAGGCAGGTGGAGATACCACTCTGGCAGCTGGTACGGAAACTATGCAAGGTGTCCAGCCAGGATTCTGTAAGAATAATTCTAATGTCAAAGAAGGCTGGACGGTAGATCTAACGGATAATCGAGATGGTAATTCATATACAGTAGTAAAACTCCGCGATGGGAATTGCTGGATGCAACAGAACCTCCGATTGGGCAAGACCACTGCCATGCTGTTAGCCTCTGGTGATACGGACCTCACGAGCGGAACTACATGGACTTTACCTGCTGCGGCGACATCGTGGGACGCAAGTAGTAATGCAGTAGCGCAAACTATAGTCGGTAGCACAAGTTTGTATAGCGGCTGGAAAACATCGTGGGGGAATTATTACTCTTGGTGCGCTGCAACGGCAGGAACTTGTGCGTCTGCCGTATCTGATGGGGCAATAGCTAGTGATAGCATATGCCCAAAAGGCTGGAAGTTACCAACTGGTGGCAAAACAAACTCCGCTAATCAATTCTACGCGTTACTTGGTGCTAATGGCGCAAATATAGGTGGGACTAACGCCTCCACTGCGACGCAAAAGATTATGGCTAAGCCTTATTTGTTTTTTGCTGCCGGTGCCTTTTTTGAAACTAATGGCTCGCTTGGCCTTGCGGGCACCGAGGGCTATTATTGGTCGAGTACTGCCTCGTCTAGTACTTACGCATATAATTTATATTTCTATAACCGTTACTTCTACCCTGGCACACATAATGACAGTCGTTATGGTCGCTACCACGGTTACTCTATGCGGTGTGTCTCTACACATTAGAACATAATCTTACCGTAAGACAAAGCGGACAAAAATGGCAAAAATTGTCCGCTTTTGCGGGGTTTCACCCCTGTAAGAAATCTGCGGAGGGGTAAAAAGTTGTCCGGTTTGCTATTACGAAATTTTGCAAATTTTATAGTTCCCTAACCGTCGCCCAGATAGTTCCCTGGCCACTTTTTGGCGTGAGAATATATAACTTCGAACCATGTTGGCGGCGCAAAAATCTAGAGTCTCTATCCATCATCGCGGCACAAGAAAGCACATGAGAAGCTACGGGCGTGCACTCTTCTGGTATTTCTTGGTAAGGATGAACCAGAGGAGACTGAGGGCAGCCACCACGAACATGGCGATGGCGAATTTGAGAAGGTCGGGGTTCCAGCCGATGAGGATTTTCGGCCAGATGAAGGTGCGATTGTAGGCGACGGTGAGAACGTCGGAAAAGGCGGAAGCGTTGAGTAGGCTCACAACGCCAGCGATTGCCAGCCCGAGCAGGAGCATGAAGCCGATCGAGTAGAGGCAAACTTCGAGGAGGTAGGCGCCATAAATCAGGCAGATGTCGGCGGTGGAGGCGCCGAGCGAACGGTAGAGGCGGACTTGGGCGGTTTGGTCGCTGAGGACTTTGACGAAGGTGAAGAGCATGATAATGGCAGCGATGAGAATGATGATGGTCTCGGCGATACCGAGGATACCCCAAGTGAAGCGGCTAGCTTCGTAGAGATCGAGGCGATTGTCGATACTGCTGCTAGCCAGAAACGGACGAGAACAATCGCTACTGCTCATGCCCATGCCACAAATTTCTGCACGAGAGAAACGGCGAGCGGACTCGGCATCGTCAAACCGAATGAGGAAAGTCGCCATATTATCCGCCCACCGACCACCCGTGGAATCGAGATAGGCGAGCTGAGCCTGAGTAGCTGGCGAATCGACATCGAGATAGATGAGCGGCGAGCCACCGCTAGAGGTACTCATGCCAAGGAAGCCGAGAATCATGTCGAAAGGATTGAGCGAGGTGCCGGGACCGTCATAAGTGCTACGGATGTTAGCACTAGGGAGGAGGCCGGCGATGTAGAGGGCCTGCTCGGGTTCGCTGCGGTCATCGCGGAGAGTCGTACCGAGAGTCTGCGGAAGTTCGTCGCGGATGAAGGTGGCTTGCCGGGGGAGGGACATTTCCTGGAAGTAACCTTTGCCGAGGAGTGGAGTGATACTGTCGGGGCCGGCGGCGACAGCGATCGCGTCGTCAGAGAGATGGCTAAGATCTACCGGGATAAAACTCGGGAGCGAGTCCGGCGCGAAGATGAGAGTAAAATTAGGGCTCTGACTGAGGACTTTCCCGCCGTGACGCTCGATGGTGGCAACGGCATCGGTGACGAGGCTGGGCGGGCAGACATTCTCGAAAGTGCTCGGCTGATCGGGGATCGGCTCTTGATGGCAACGCCGCTGGTCGAAGACGTTAGTCATGGCGCCGACGTAGTAAGATTCCCCGTAAGTCTCATCGGCAGCGCGCAAAATCGCCTGCTCGGTGCCCTGCACGGCGAAAATAATCCCCGAGAGTAAGCCAAAGAGCAGCCCGATAATAATAATCGTGGTGAGGTTGCGGCGTTTGTGACCCATGATGCTGCGGTGGCCGAGGCGGAGAGCTTGAGAAAATTTCATAACTATTTTTAGTATATAACATATGGCGAGTTTTGTGCTAAAATTAAAGTATGCCAAACATAATTCTACGGGATGTCTCTAAGAGGTTCAGGACGAAAGCGATCGAGAAGACGGTACTATCCGATGTGAACCTAGAGATTCCCGATAAATCTTTTACAATCTTGACCGGAGAGAGCGGGGCGGGCAAATCAACCTTACTAAACATCATCGGCGGGCTAGAGCTGCCGAGTAGTGGTGAAGTAATCATCGACGGGCGAGAAATCGGCAAACTGAGTGCGAAGGAACGGACGGAGTTTTACCGGCATGAGGTGGGGTTCGTGTTCCAGGGATATTATCTGCAGCCGCAGCTGACTTTGGCGGAAAATATTGCACTGCCAGGAGTGTTTGCGAGTATTGAGACGGCGGCGAGCAAGGCGCGCGTAGCGGAGCTGGCGAAGATGCTGGGGATCGAAGAGGTCTTGACGCGGAAACCAGAGGCGGTGTCGGGCGGACAGGTAGAGCGGGCGTGCATCGCGCGAGCACTGTTCATGCAGCCGAAGATTATTCTGGCGGACGAGCCGACGAATAATCTAGATCCGAAGAATGCACAGAATGTAGTAGAGCTGTTCCGGACAGTCTGGCAACAGACGGGGTCGACGATGATCATCGCGAGCCATGATGAGCGGATGTACAGAGTGGCGGATAGAGTGCTGCACGTAGAGCACGGCGAAGTGAAAGATCTGACCGTGCAAACTGGGTCTGACCAATGAAATTATTGCGACTGCTGAAGCTGAGCCACGCAGAGGTCGCGGCGCGCAAGAAGACAATCACACTGTCGATACTGGCGGCGGGAGTGCCGTTTATTATCATCTTGACGGTGAGCCTGATTTGGCACGGGTTGGGAAATATTTTCCTAGAATACTCGAGCCGCCCGACGAATGGCGCGGTATATCTGACGCTGACGGCGGACAAAGATCGGGATATGATGCGGTTTATCGGGGAGAATCATGGCGAGGTGCTCGGGGAGGTGACAGAGCAAGATTTGGAAGGATATGATACGCCGACGGAGCTGCTAGCGGAGATGGCGGGCTTAAGCGCGGAACAAGCTGCGATGGCACCGGGAGAGACGCTGCTAGAAGGCATAGAATGGTACGAGATCACGCAGGTGAAGCCGATTGATTTATTGCTGGGAAGTATGAACGGGTATTATCCGCCGTTTTGGGACGAGATGGTGAACTTGCAGGCGACGCTGAAGATGCAGCGGGTGATGCTGGTGAAATTCCCTACCGTAGAGGATGCGTATAATTATACGCAGGAGCTGAGAGAGCATGGACTGACGACGGTGCAATATACGGAAGCGTTTACGAACTTGCGGAATACTTATGCAACATATAAGCGCGGGAGTGATTTGCTCCTAATCATCGGATTAGTGATCGCGGGGGTGATCATGATCGGGACGTATGTGTACCTGCTAGATCAGGAGATGCATGCGATGGTGGTATACCGGGCGCTGGGGGCGAGCGTGAAGGATTTGCTAGTGATCGCGATGGGATATTTGCTAGAAATAGGAATCATGATGGTGGGGTTCGTAATAGTAGTTAGCGTAATCGGAGTACTGATATTTAGCGGGGTGAATGCGGGGTATCTGGGAGGGTTGCTTGAGGAATTCTACGGAGTGAAGTCGCCGAAGACATTACTGCTAGGATGGAACTTGGATATACTCTGGGTGGCGCTAACAATCTTGATGGCTGCGCCAGTGAGTTTACTACTGACGCTCGATCAATTCTCAGTGAAAAAGTTGTCGCAGAAGTTGAAACGGGAGTAAGCCTCCCCGTTGACTAACTACTGTGATATAATAGAGAGAACTAATGGAGGACGGAGTAGTGAGAATCTTAGTAACGGGCGGGACTGGCTATATCGGATCACACACGGCGGTGGAGCTGATCGAGGCTGGGCATGAAGTAGAAATATTGGACAATCTATACAATAGTAAGATAGAAGTCTTGGACCGGATTGAAGAGATTACTGGGGTGAAGCCGAAGTTCTACGACGTAGATCTGCGCGATGCGGAAGCGCTTGAGAAAGTTTTCCGAGAGAATAAATACGATGCGGTGATGCATTTCGCGGGGCTGAAGGCGGTGGGCGAATCAGTAGAGCAGCCGCTACGCTACTACGAGAATAACATCGGTGGGACGATCAACTTGCTCGAATGTATGCAGGAATACGGTGTGAAGAAAATTATTTTCTCGTCTTCGGCGACGGTCTATGGCTTGCAAGATTCGCCAAAATGTGTAGAGACGATGAAGACCGGTACGGGGATTTCTAATCCGTACGGGCGGACGAAGTTTATGATCGAGGAGATTCTGAAAGATGTAGTGGTGGCGCATCCGGAGTTCGAGGTGACGATCCTCAGGTATTTCAACCCGATTGGTGCACACAAGTCGGGCTTGCTGGGCGAAGACCCGAATGACAAGCCGAATAATCTCATGCCGATCATTATGAAAGTGGCGACGGGCGCGATCGACGAGCTGTCGGTGTACGGTGACGATTACGATACACCAGACGGTACTTGTATCCGCGATTACATTCACGTGGTAGATCTCGCGAAGGGGCATCTCGCGGCGCTGGATAATATGGCAGCGGGCGTGCAAATCTATAATCTCGGATCAGGCGAAGGGCATTCAGTGTTCGAGATGGTGGAGGCGTTCGACCAGGCGAGTGGGACGAAGCTTCCCTGCCAAGTCGTCGGCAGGCGTGCGGGAGACCTCGCCGAGCTCTATGCTGATCCGTCTAAGGCAGAGCGAGAGCTGGGCTGGACAACGGAGCTATCCATCGACGATGCGATGCGAGATACGCTCAGATTCCTAGAGAAGGAGGGGCTGAAGCTGAGGAAGTAGGAAACTCGGCGTAGTTTTTCTGAGGAGAGCCGGCTGGAGGGGGCCGGCTTTTTGGTGGCATTAACTAGAGATGCTTCCTTAGGCTTTGTTCCGTAAATACACTTTTCCTCGGGTCGCGTCCCTCGAGCCCGCCGTCGCGGGTCTCGGGTGCTTATCCGCACGCTACGCTGTCTGTCTGCGTCGCTCAAGAAAGAAAATTGACATTTTCTTTCTATTCGCTATCCTCGACAGTTCGGTCGTGACCTCCGGGAGTCCCGAGAAAAAGGTATTTACGAAACAATGCCTGGCAGATATGAACTCCTGTTCTATACAAAGAGCCCTTGGCATGGTACAATGAAAATGTCTAGTTGAAATCATAAGCTTTATTGATCTCGTTGGTGGAAATGGTACCACGAGTACAATCAATGAGGTCTTTAGGGCTGTTATTGATTTCGGCTAGACACCACTCGTGGTGCCATTTTTGTTATGGTGCTCAGGGTGTTATTTATCGACCAAAAGGAGGGCTCCATGCTAAAAATACATCAACCTTATAAAAGTAAATATGTTTTTGCTTTTGTTAGTATTGGAGCTTTACTTTTGGGGAGTTTAGTAGTTATTAATTCGGCTTCAGAAAAATCAATAGTTTATGCGACAGGAGATTCAAGAACGATTCATGATATTTCTGATATGCAAGAGATGACGCAACAAATTTGCTCTAATACCAACGAAGGTGATACTGCGACGCTTACCGACAATCGTAATGGGTATAGTACGGGAACCGTGACGGGATCTGATGGGTCTACACATAATCTTAATCAATATGTAGTAGTAAAGCTCAAAGATGGAAATTGCTGGATGCAAGAGAATCTCAGATTAGGCAGCACTTCTAGGATAGACCTAAACCCAGGTGATACAAATATTACCAGCAATTATACATTACCAGCAGGCACTAATAGTGGATGGACTATAAATAGTTACGCCGTGCAGCAAGTCCGTCTAGGTAATACTGCCTGGAATAGTAGCTGGCAAACTTTATGGGGTAACTATTACTCTTGGTGTGCTGCCACAGCTGGAACGTGCAGCGAATCTGAGGACGATAATGTGAACGTTTCTGGTAGTATTTGTCCTAAAGGTTGGCATTTACCTTCTGGTGGTAGTACTAATGCAACTGGTGGTGGAGTTGGTACCGATAGTGAGTTTTATAAGTTAACTAATGGTCTAACTATGTCCACTATTACTACTTCGCCCCACCTATTTCCTACCGCCGGCTACATCCTCAAAGGTTCCCTCGGCGGTCCAGGCAACTACGGCTACTATTGGTCGCGTACGTCCAACTCTAGTCACGACGCTTATAACCTGGACTTCGCTAGCAGCGGTTTCAACCCGGGTACAGACTACGGCTACCGCTACTACGGTTTCTCCGTGCGGTGTCTCACTTCTGGTGGGTTAGAGAAAATTGAGAAGCCTATGTGGGTAGAAAATGTTGATGGTAATGTAACCGTGACAATGCCTTCAGCAATTAGTATTGATGCGGCGTCGGGCATGGATGAAACTGCCGATGCTGCGAAAGTAATAGAAGGCACGGCTACTGCTACAATCTCTAGCAATGCCGAATATGGTGTTAGTATACATTCTACCCAGCCTTCACTAAAAGATCCTAAGGTTACTACTGCAGAAGTCTCGCCAGTATCATCTACTAATCCAGTACAATCTGGTAATAATGCTTGGGGACTGTGGGATGGGAGTGGAGATGTTAAGAACAAAAGTTATACTTTGCCGATAACCACAACTCCGCAGGATTTATATAGTGCTAAAGAAACTGTGACGAACGCAGAAGGTAATCCAGCTACCAAGCATACTTATTATGTTGGTATTTCTATATCCCCTGCTCTGCCTTCGGGAACTTATGCGACGGATGTGATTATTACAGCCTCCACAAAATAAAAACTGGTCGGCAGCGACCTCTTGCTCATTTTATAGATGAGCGATAAGATAGAGATATGTGAATGCTATCGTCGTTTCTTTCGAGGGACGACGATTATTTTACTCCGTATCGCGAGAAAACTTGCTGGGCAGCTTCCTTCGCGGATACTTTGCCAGCGATGTAATTATCAAGGGTCTTTTTCGTGCTTTTAGAAATACTCAGCCCTTCTAGCCTTTCGTTCGCAATCGCTTGTTGCACTTTTTCTTTTCTTGCTTCCATATACTATATTATATCAAACAAACTTCTTACAGAAATTAAAATCTTCCATACCAGATTTTCGTGTGATATAATAAAACTGTTTCAAGTCTAATTTATCGATAGCGTTCTATGTGTAGCCAATAACGGCATCACGAGAACCGTTACACATGAGAATGTTGTCGGTTTAGGCTTGAAACACCCCTCGTGGTGCCATTTTTGTTTAGTTGCGTTGCCAAAAATGTGTGCCCGAAAAGTTATATAAATCTAGCATGGTATGGCTGCGCTGTGGATTCATGCAGTCATACCACCAAGTTCCACAAAAGGAGGGCGATCATGCACCAAAAGAACCGTAAACTTTTTGTACTTTATAGTATTCCAATATGGTTTAGGAAAAGAATTAATAATTTTTCTAAATCATGCTTATGTAATAAAGAAAAGTTATATTTAGTTTCTTATAGTATTCCTCTAAGCTCATTGGTCGTTCTCCTTTTGACGGGAATATTTGCAATTAACCCTTCATCATCACTGAAGACGAGCGCCGTTACGATACGGGATGAATGGGTAGTAGAGAAATCTGATTTCAGCCCTGAAGATAGCGTTGATTCCGGTGTTTATGAACAACCCGCAGAAGGTGACCATAACGCTATGCTTCTTTCTGAGTCTGATACGGAGAATAACCCACCAACCGATGATGCCACGGCCGGAATTACTTTCTCGATCGGCGGGGCAGATAAAGATGCGACGATCGATGCGACGCCTGGAGTAGTGGCGTATCGAGAACATACAGTAACAGTAAATATTAGCAATGCAGATGAATATACACTGTTAATATCCGGTAATAGCGAGATAACAGCAGATGGCAATAGTGCTGCTAAGCTAGTTGGTATAACTAGTGCTACTACTGGCAGCGACATTGCGGCAGGAGAGTGGGGTTATGGATGGGATTATACAGGTAGTAAGACTAAAGAAGAAATGACTTATCAGGCAGTGCCGAGTGCGCAAACAGAAATACTTACACCAAAGGTTGATGTCAATACCAATGCAGCAAGTTTTGTTGGTAAACTAAACTTTGCGGGAAAGTTCCCGGAAGGTGCGGCAGCTGATAATTATACTGGAGGAACTGCTAGGCTCACATTAGTAGTATCACCAAAGGGTAATACGGGTGGAGCAGTCTGGAAAAAGGCCGATGGAAGTGATAGCAATTACTATTCCGGTATCAATACTATGCAAGAAATCGATACGGTGACGAGAGATGGTGGATTCTGCAAGAATAACCCTATAGTGCAGACGGGATGGACTATTGAGCTGCAAGATAACCGCGGACCGAACCCGGTAGAATCCTATAAAATAGTTAAATTGCCTGATGGTAATTGTTGGATGCAGGAGAATCTGAGATTGCCAGGCGGCACAAAATTAACTCCTAGCGATTCCAATGTGAAGAGTGACTGGACTTTGCTGGCTAGCAGCTCCAACTCTTGGAGTACAAACGATCAAGCCATCCAGATGAAGAATGGAGCTCCTGGGATGGCGGTCGATAGTGGCAACACTGGAGATGGCGAAGGCTGGCAGTCGAATTACGGCAATTATTACTCTTGGTGTGCCGCTACAGCAGAATCATGTAAACTTAACCGTACTGGTAGCTCTATAACTAGTGGCCAAGCCGAAGAAAGTATTTGTCCCAAGAACTGGCATCTGCCGACAGGCGACACTAACGGTAACTTCTATAATTTATTTGGTGCAAATGGTTCCAACTTAGGCAATGATTCCTTAACCAGATTCTCCACCATCAAGGCCTCGCCCTACAGTTTTCCTGCTGCTGGCTACGTTTACTCTTCCGCTCAACTTCATAAGCCAGGTGAGTATGGCCGTTATTGGTCTAGCACACCCAACTCAAGCGTCAGTAACGCCTATGGTCTGGATTTCCGTAATTCTACTTTTAGCCCTGGCGCATATAGTGATCGTCGATGTGTTGGTTACACTATTCGATGTATCGCTAGCTATTAATACAGTTTGTCATAAGAAATGACGATAAAAAATGGAGGGGCGCCTCGTTCAGTAAAGAACCAGGTCACCCCTCATTAATTATGTTCAGTTATGTTGTGCGGACTTTTGGGCGGAGTATTTTTGCCAAGCATAGCGGAAGGCGGGGAGGCCGAGCTGGAGGGAGCGCATGGCGAGTTTGTCGCGGCGCGAGGCAAGTGGGTTCTTAAGGATGTAGGATTTGTGCTTGCGGAGGTATTTGACGACGCTTTGCTCGGCGTTCCTCAGAGATTGGTCGTCAATATCGTGCTTCCCCGCTTCGAGCATGACGATCTGGCGTAAGATGCTGAAACGGGCGTGCATGCGGCGCTTGTGAGTGAGATTGAGTAGGAGCTCTTGGTCGGAAGCGGGACGAGACTTGCCCCATTGGAGGAGGTCGTCGCACATCTGGTCGGTGAGGTCGATGAGGTCCATCTTGCGGAGACTGAAACTTTGTTGGGTAATAGAGTGGTCATTCTGATAATAATTGTAGCCGGGCAGAGAGGTGATGGCGATTTCCGGACACTGGAGGACGAGGCGGTAAGTCGTGCCGACATCTTCATAGAGACGGCGCTCGGGAAAACTGACCAGGTCGAAAAGCTCGCGGGCGTAGAGCTTGCCCCAGGCCGACATAGAGAAACCGTCTTCGCAGAGCATGGCGCGGAGACACTGCATGGTATCGAGGATCTTTTCTTGGGTATGGGCGGCTGGCTGAGGAGTGTCGGCTTGGTCGGGATAGATTTCGCGGAAGCCGCAGATGGACAGGTTGAGCCGGTTTTGGTAGCAGAGGCGATGGAGCGTGTCGATCATTTCTGGCTGAATCGAGTCGTCGGAATCGACAAAAGTCACCCATTTGCCGGTGGCGATCTTGAGGCCGGCGTTGCGGGCGGCGGAGAGGCCTTGATTAGACTGATGGATGACCTTAATGCGGGAATCTTTCTTGGCAAAAACGTCGCAGAAGGCTCCACTCATGTCGGTAGAGCCGTCGTCGACGAGGATAATCTCGAGGTTCGGGTAGATCTGGCGACGGACGGACTCGACGCAGCGCTCGAGGACTTTCGCGACGTTGTAAACCGGAATAATGACCGAGATGACCGGTAGATACCGATGTTCGCCCACACTTTGCTGAGTCATTAGCGGAGTCTCTCTTTGATTTCTGCGAATTTATTAAGCGCGGCGGCGATGGTCTTGTCCATGTCGTAATAAGCATATTCGCCGAGACGACCGCCGAAGATGACGTTCGACTCCTGCACAGCGAGCTCTTGATACTGAGCGAGGCGCTTGCGATCTTCGGCGGTATTGACCGGGTAGTAGGGCTCGTCACCGCGAGTCCAGGTCTTGCTATATTCGCGGAAGATGACAGTCTTGCCAGAGTCGGCGGCGTAGCAGCCGTGATGGCGCTCAGGATGGAAGTGCTTAAACTCGATAATGCGAGTGAAAGCTGGGTCGAGGTCGGCGTAGTTCATGACTGGGCAGCCCTGATAATCGTCGACATTGACGACGGCTTTCTCGAAATCGATACTGCGCCATTTCAGCTCGTCGAAGCGATAATCGTAGAAACGGTCGATCGGACCAGTATAGACGGTTGGGATGCCGGAGTTACGGAGCGCTTGAATCTCGGGATCGGTGAAGTAATCGGTCTGGAGGCGAACCTCTAAATTCTTGCCACACTTAGAAATGATATTCTGGAACCAAGCGTTGTAACCATCGACCGGGAGGCCTTCGTAAGTGTCTTGGAAGTAATTATTATTATAATTATAGCGAACTGGGAGGCGTTTGATGACCTCGGGCGGAAGCTCCTCGGCGGGGGTCTGCCACTGCTTTGCGGTGTAATTCTTGATAAAGGCGTCGAAAAGCGGGCGGCCAATCAATGAGACACCTTGCTCGGCAAGATTGGTTGGGTGGGCTGGAGCGCTAGAAGCTTGATTCTGAAGCTCGGCGCGAGCCTCTTCGGGAGAATAAGTCGAGTGGAAGAATTGATTAATCGTGCCGAGATTAATCGGGAGAGGGTAAACTTCGCCTTTATGAGTAGTGTAGACTTTGTGAACGTAGTTCGTGAAGCTGGTGAACTGATTGACATAATCCCAGACCTCGGGAATAGAGGTATGGAAGAGGTGGGCGCCGTATTTGTGGCACTCGATGCCAGTGACCGAATCAACCTCGGAAGCACAGTTACCGCCAATATGGTCGCGACGATCAATCAGGAGGACACGCCTGCCGAGCTGACTGACGATGCGCTCGGCCATAGTGAGACCGTAGAGGCCAGCACCGACGATGAGGACGTCGTAATTCGCAGGGGCTTTGACGATGGGCTGCGGAAGTATTGCGGGTTGGTCGCCAGCAGGAGTGGGGACCGTGGCGGAAAAGTAATTTGGCTCGGTGGTTTTTTCTATCATATTAAGTATCCTTTCTTTTATCCCCATAATGCCTCGTAAGCTTTCGCAACTGTTTCGGGATCACCTTCGGTGGCGACTTCCCCATTCTCGATCAAAATCGCACGGTCGCAGAAGCGGCGGACGTTTTCCATAGAATGCGTCACCAGGATGACGGTCTGCTCGCCGTGTAAGCTGGCGAAATAATCATTACATTTCTGCTGGAACTCAGCGTCGCCGACGGCGAGAACTTCGTCGAGAATCAGGATGTCGCCCTTGGCACGAATAGCGATCGAGAAGGCGAGGCGAACTTGCATGCCGGAGGAATAATTCTTCAGCTTGGCATCCATGAAAGGCTCTAGCTCAGCGAAGCGGACGATCTCATCATACATAGCGTCAACTTCTTTATGCGAGAAACCGAGCAGGGCGCCATTGAGATAGACATTTTCACGGCCGGTCAGCTCGGGATTAAAGCCGACACCGAGCTCGATGAATGGTACCAGCGTACCATGAATCTCGATATTTCCCTGCTCGGGGTAGTAAATCTGAGCAAGGAGCTTGAGAAGGGTGGATTTACCAGAGCCGTTACGGCCGACGATACCGACAAACTCGCCTTTTTTAACTTCGAAACTGACACCGCGCAAGACTTGATGCTCGGTGTAGCCTTTGACGCCCTTGAGCCAGTTGAAAATGGCTTGTTTGAGACCGCTAGCACGCTCGGTAGGGAGACGGAAACTCTTGTGCAGATTATTAACCTTGATGGCGATGGGTGAACTTGTACAGGCTGTACAAGTTGGATTTGCTTCTACCTCTGTTGGATGAGGGGTGGAAGTGGGTTTATTAGCGGGTTTCTGAGAGTTTTTGGAGTTTTGTTCGGAGTTTTCCACTGGTTTATGCACAGAAGTGGCAGAGTTTTGCACGGACTTATGCACAGCTGAGTGTGATTTTTGCACAGGTTTTGCACAGGTTTTGGCAGAGTTTTGTACAAGATTTCCACTGATAGGCGCGGCTTTATCCACAGATTTGTTGGATTTATCCACAAGTTTTCCACTCTTCTTGGGCTGGTTTTGCACAGATTTGCGAGACTTTTCCACAGATGTAGCTTTTTTAGCCATTTAGACCTCCTCCGCAAAGCGTTTAGAGCGCTTACGAAAAAACAGCGCGGCCAGGAGCAAAACGAGGATGACGAGCAAGATTGGAAAGAGACAGAGAGGCCAGTCGACGAGACTCCAAGTAGTGACCGTGGCCTTGGTGATGAGATTGTAGCGGATGTCTTGGATGACCTGAGCGATCGGATTAAGCAAGATGATATCCGCGGCAATGGTGCCGAAACTGCCACTCTCGAGCACCATAGAGATCGGGTAGATGATCGGCACGGCATAGAAGAGAGCCTGGGTGAGGACGTCCCAGATAGAGGTGACGTCGCGATATTTGACGTTGATGGCGCCAAGGAGGAAGGAGATGCCGAGCGAGAAGGTGTAGAGCTCGAGGACGAGCGGGAGGACGAGCAGCCAGGACCAGCTCGGAGCGACACCATTGATGAGAGCGAAAATGACAATGACGCCGAGGTTAATAGCGAGATTGATCAGGGCGGTAGCGGTAGCAGAGACGACGACGATATACTTCGGGAAACTGATTTTGCGTAAGAGGTCGCCACGCTGAACGATGGCCTGGATACCTTGGCCGGTGCATTCGGTGAAGAAATTCCACATCACAGTACCGGTCATGAGATAAACAGGGTAGTGCGGGATGTCGCCACCCATGCGCAGGAGCTTGGCGAAGACGACGTAAAGAATCGCGAACATCAA
Source organism: uncultured Candidatus Saccharibacteria bacterium (assembly GCA_964406525.1). GTDB lineage: Bacteria > Patescibacteriota > Saccharimonadia > Saccharimonadales > Saccharimonadaceae > Nanosyncoccus. The sequence continues at coordinate 20,187 of CAYOSC010000015.1, forward strand.
AAGCGGCCGCAGTACCGCCCACAGATAGCCCAAAACGGAGCCTTGGTAACGCAGCTTGAAGTCAGTTTTGACTAATTCTCCCAGCAAGATACGATTCTTGCGACAGAGTACGTTTGGAATACGACTCATATATCTTATATATTAGCATAAGTTGGCGAAAATGTCTAATATTTTACGCTCCATTCAACCCTCAAGTGCAACATAACCGCTATAAAAATGAGACATACTA
>CAYOSC010000016.1:0-19249 GCA_964406525.1 uncultured Candidatus Saccharibacteria bacterium
TTAGGCACGCCGCCAGCATTCATCCTGAGCCAGGATCAAACTCTCCATTAAAGTTCCTACCTCAAAGTAGGAAAGTGAACTTTCAGATTAAAATCTTAGTCATTCACAGGCTTGCTCTAACTTTTTACAGTTTCAGCGAAGCCCTGAGTATTCAAAGACTCAAATAAAAGACTGACGATGATAGAATTTGTAATTCGCCGAATTTCTCCAACGATACATTACAAACCATAATTGCACAACTAAATTGTTAAACTTCCTCATCCAGGCTCCAGCTTGTTGGCTTCTCTGCCACCTCCTCTGTCGCTTGGCATGTTCTCATTTTATCTCACCGCAAAGTATATGTCAAGCACTTTTTTGTACTTTTTTCGACTTTTTTATGACATTTTTAGGAAAATGCTTATTGTTTCGTCAAAAGCCACAGTCCTACCCCTATCAATATCCCTAGCAATGCCCCCACCACCACTTGTGACACCGTGTGCCCTTCCACTATTGGCAATGACCGCTGGTCATTTTTCTTCAATAACCCGTTCAAAGCTTTTCCCTGCTCACCTACCGCATAACGCACATGTACCGCATCATAGAGTACAATCAGCGTCGTCGCAGCCGCCAGCGCGAAAATCGCCGAGTCAAACCCGCACCAGTAGCCAATATATGTCGTCAATGCCGTCATACTCGCTGAATGCCCCGAAGGCATCCCACCCGACCGCATCAGATACCCCACCACTGTCTTCCAATCCGTCGATGCCTTCCTTCTGTGTCCAGATATCAAGCCCGCCACAAACTTCCACAGCTGCGCTACGACAAACCCACACCCAAAAGCTAGCAATGCATACCAACCATTCATACCTATATTGTAGCATAAACAGTTAGAAAAAGCTATACTACTTACTTTTGCTTCCCAAAAGCTCGCTTTACCCACCAATAGCTTACCACTCCCAGCGCCAAAATCGCGCAAATCAGCATCCAAATCCACCACCTGTTAGCTTGTAGTTCCCCATCATTCAGATCCGGCACCAAAATCTCATTCTCATACACATCTGTCGCGACCTCGGTATCATCGTCTTTTTCATCTCGTTCCTCCGCTTCATCCGTATCAATACCGTCAGAGATATTCGCTACTTGCTGACCGCTGGTCATTTTTACAGCTCCTACTCCACCATTCACGCCCTCCGCGGCCTTTTTCTCTACTCCATCTTGCGCTACCGGCGCTTTGACCGACATCTCTCCTCTGTCACCAGCCACCTTATCAGAGTTAGCATCGCCTAGCCCACCAGCACCAATATTCCCTACATCACTCCCGGGGCCCGTACTACTTCCAGCATTGCTTTCAGCACCACTCCCAGAGCCTGTACCACCCGTACCAATATTACTATCCGCCCCAGTTCCAGTATTGCCGCTTTCAGTATCTCCCCCTGTTCCGCCAGTTTCTTCCGTTTTCTTATCTTCTGGATGTTCCAAATCCCATGCCCTCTGTTCGATCGCTGTCTTCACGCTTTCCGCCTCCGTCAACACTGCCTCCACCTCCGCCGCGTCGCTCGACATCCGTTCAATATAGCCCAATCTCTCCTCGAGATTCTTCCGCTCCGCTTCATTCCCATCCCAGTTCTTAATTTCCGCCCTCACTCCAGACAACATATTCATCAACTCTTTCTGCCACACTTCTCCCCACGTTTCCGCTTCCCCTCTCATTTCATCCGTTCCCACTCGCGTAAATACCATTTCTGTCCGATCCGCATTATATTTCCCTTCACAATCGTAAAACGCACCCTCCGTCTCTCCTCGTATACAAGCCCTATAGTCCACCTTCCCCCTATACCACACCGGCTCATCCGGATTATCCCGCTCCGTTACTCGGAAGGCATAATACAAAATCCCTGGCCGATTATCTAAAAACTCCGGAAACCCCGAGGTAAACAGAGATTGACTTCCCCATGCCCCATAATCCACCGGCATCGTCGATAACAGCACCGTCTGTGACCACTCTGGGTCCACTATCCTATCTAGTCCAAGTTCTCCCAATCGCTCTTCCACCATCGCCGTCGTGTACTCTTCATATTTATAAGTCGCCACATACACCTCCTCTAGCCGGATATCTTGCCGTTGCATATCGTTAAACTGCAAGCCCAGCCTCCCCGCCGACATCGTAATCCTATCAAATATAAAATCCGTCGCTATCTCATTCGCCTTTATCGACGTTATGTCTCGCGCCAACGCTTTCTCTGCGATCATCGGTGCCCCTATTGTTTGTACCGTCACTAGTGCTGCCATTGATAAAATTGGTAATTTTTTCATAAATTTCCTCTATTCTGTTAATATTCCCGCGAGTATAACAAAATTTTCTTCAAAATAACAAGCACTAGCATTAAAAATCTTTTTCCACCCAAAATAACAGAGGTCAAAAAATAGCGATACCCTCTCCGAGTACCGCTATTTTCTATTGAACACTAAATTTACTCAGGCATTTTAGACGCTAGACCTGTTCTACAAATGGCTTGCAAAGTTATTTTGCACTTTCATCTTCATCTGGCAACACTACACCCACCGAAGCCACCGTATCACCATCATTCAAACGCATGATTCTCACCCCCTGAGTCGCCCGCCCCTGAGTTGGAATCTCCTTCACGGCAATCCGGATCGCTTGCCCCTTCGTCGACATCATGATCACTTCTGCTGCCTCCGGATCCAGTGTATTCACTGACACTATTGGTCCCGTCTTCTCAGACACTGCCGCTGCCTTCACACCTACTCCACCTCGGCTATGCGCTGGGATGTTCGCAGCTGCCGTCGCCTTACCGTAGCCATTTGCCGACACTACTAAGAGCTTCTGATTCTCATCTTTGATCACGTCCATACCCACAATCTCATCCTTCGGACGCAGCCTAATTCCTCGCACGCCCCGTGCACTTCTCCCCATACTACGCACGTCTTTCTCGCTAAACCGAGCTGCCTGACCCGCCGACGTCGAAATCACCACGTCGTGATCCCCCGTCGTCTCCTGAATCCACTTCAATTCATCTCCTGGATCCAGCTTAATCGTCACCAACCCATTCGCCCGAATATTCAGATACTCCTTCACCGGCGTCTTCTTAATCGTCCCCTTCTTCGTTGCCATGAAAAGATACCCTTCCAAATTCTCGCCCTGCTTAATAATCGCTGTCACCTTCTCATCTGGGTGCATATTCAGTAAATTCACTGCCGGTGTCCCCTTCGCTGTCATCGACGCCTGCGGCACCTCATACGCTTTCAGGCGGAAAATCCTACCTTGGTTCGTGAAGAATAATAGATAATCATGCGAATTCGCCGTCACGATCTGCGAAATCACATCCTCTTCCTTCGTGGTCATTCCCTTTCGGCCTTTACCGCCCCGGTTCTGCTTCTTAAAATCACTCTGCAGCACTCGCTTCGTATAGTTCTCCGTCGTGAGCAAGATTACGCTTTCTTCATCCGGGATCAATTCCTCTTCCGAGAACTTCCCCACTTCATGATTAAAGATTTTGCTCTTGCGCTCATCGCCGTATTTATCACGCATTGCAATTAATTCTTCCTTGACTACCCGCAAAACTTCGCTTTCACTTGCCAAGATCTTCTCATATTCCGCAATCTGCGCGAGTAGCGCCTTCAATTCTTCTTCAATCTTATCACGTTCGAGTCCTTGGAGCCTCCTTAGCTGCATCGCTAGGATCGCCGCCGCTTGGATTTCGCTCAAGCCAAACCGCTCCATCAACCGCTTATCCGCGTCATCATAACTCTCGCGGATCGTTTTAATCACTTCGTCGATATTATCCAGCGCGATCTTCAAACCTTCGAGGATGTGCGCACGTTCCTTCGCCTTCCTCAGATCATACTCTGTCCGCCGGCGAATCACTTTCTGGCGATGTTTGATAAACTCCGCTAAGATCTCTTTCAAACCCAAAATCCGCGGCTGTACCCCGTCTACCAACGCCAACATATTATAATGGAACGTCGTCTGTAGACCCGTCATCTTATAGAGCTGATTCAAAATCTTCTTCGGGAACGCATCTTTCTTCAGTTCCACCACCACTCGGATCTTCCCTCGCGCCGACTCGTCTCGTGCGTCCGCAATATGGTCCAACTTCTTCGCCAATACTAATTCGCGTACCTTCTCGATGAAACCTTCCTTACTCATCCCATAAGGCACTTCCGAGATCACGATGCTATAACGCCCATTCTTCTTCTCTTCGATACTCGTCACTGCCCGGATCACCACTGAGCCTTTACCAGTCGCATACGCCTGTTTCATCGGCGTACCGCCATAGACCTCCGCCCCCGTCGGGAAATCCGGCCCCTTCACATATTTCATCAATTCTTCTAGCGAAATCTCCGGATTCTCAATCTGTGCCACCGTCGCATTCACTACTTCAGTCAAATTGTGTGGCGGAATATTCGTCGCCATCCCGACCGCAATCCCCATCTGACCATTCAGCAAAATATTCGGCAACGCCGCTGGCAGCACCACTGGCTCCTGCTCACTCCCATCGAAGTTATCTCGGAAATCCACCGTTTCCTTCTCAATATCCGTCAGCAGCTCCGCACCCACCTTATCCATGCGCGCCTCAGTGTACCTCGACGCCGCCGGATCATCGCCATCCATCGAGCCGAAGTTACCCTGCCCCTCTACCAGCGTATATCGCATCTTCCACGGCTGCGCCAGGTTCACCATCGCATCATAAATTGACGAATCGCCGTGCGGGTGGTACTTACCCATCACCTCACCCACGATACGCGCCGATTTCACCGTCGCATGTGGCGCTTTCCAGCCGTTTTTATTCATCGCGTAGAGAATCCGCCGGTTCACCGGCTTCAAACCATCACGCACATCAGGAAGCGCCCGGTCGATAATCACCGACATCGAATAGCGCAAGAAATAATTTTCCATCGTGCTCTCGACGGCTCTCTGCTCAATTCCATCTATCACTTCCGCTTCTACGACCTCACCAGAAGCCCCAGAAGCACCCTCTGCGCTCAGACCTTGCTCAGACGCCACTTTTTCATTAAGCACGCCAGAATCGCCTCCAAACGCCTCAGAAGCCCTATTCTGCTCATCCTTGCCCTCATTTTTCGCATCATTTCGAGGCTCTTGGTTGATATTTTGCTCGTTATCTTTCTCTGCCATTTCGCCTCCTTCCTTAGAAATCCAACTCGTCTAAGTTTACATTCGCTGCCCCCGCCTGGATGAAATTCTTCCTCAGCATCACCTGGTCGCCCATCAGCTTCGTAAACACCGCATCCGCCTTCTCCGCATCATCGATATGCACTTGCACCAAAATACGGTTCTCCGGGTCCATTGTCGTCTCCCAGAGCTGTTTCGCATCCATCTCACCCAAACCTTTAAACCGGTTCTGCGCCGTATATCCCGCCTGTTTGAAGCGCTCCTGCGTTGGGTCAATCTTCGTCCCTGCCGCCTTACGCTCCTCAATCTTCTCTTGTAATTTCTTCTCTAGCGCCACCTCATCATAAACGTAATCAATCTTCCGGTTCGCCCCCGTCCCCTTCGTCAAGCCAAACAGTGGTGGCTTCGCCAAGTACACATGCCCCGCCTTAATCACCTCTGGCATATACCGGAAAAAGAACGTCATTAGCAGTGTCGCAATGTGCAAACCATCCACATCGGCATCCGTCATGAAAATAATCTTATCATATCTCAACCCGTTCAGATCGAACTGATCACCGATCCCCACCCCTAGACCTTTAATCAAACTCACCAGCTCCTGATTCGCCAACATCTTATCTAGCCGCGCTCGCTCGGTATTTAGCACCTTACCACGCAGTGGCAAAATCGCCTGAATCTGCGGGTTCCGGCCTTCCTTCGCCGAGCCCGCCGCCGAGTTACCCTCTACGATGAAGAGCTCGCAATCTTCCCGCCGCCTCGAGGAGCAATCTGCCAATTTCGACGGCAAATTCAATCCATCGAACGCTCCTTTGCGAATCACGTTATCTCGTGCCGCCCGCGCTGCCTTCCTCGCTCGCGCCGCCAGCGTCGCCTTATTAATAATTTTCTTCGCTACCGCTGGGTTCTCTTCCAGATAATACCCGAAATACTCCGTCATCACTTTATCGACGTAGCTCCGCACCTCTGGATTCCCTAGCTTATTCTTCGTCTGCCCCTCAAACTGCGGGTCTGGCAACTTCACCAAAATCACCGCCGTCAGACCCTCCTTGATGTCATCCCCTGTCAAATTCGGTTCTTTTTCCTTCAAGAGGTTATTTTTACGCGCATAATCATTAATCACCCGGTTCATCGCCGTCCGGAAACCCACCACATGCATCCCGCCCTCTGGCGTCAGCACGTTGTTCGCAAATGGCTTAATTGTCTCTGAAAACGTGTCATTATACTGCAGCGCCACCTCTACCATCGTGTCTTCCATCTGTTTCTCGACGTAAAAGATATCATCCGACACTACTTCCTTGCCCTCATTCAGGCGTCGCACATAACTCCGAATCCCCCCTTCAAAATAGAACGATTCCCTCTGCCCCGAGCGCTCATCGCGCACCGAGATCAAGATTCCCTTCGTCAAATAAGCTTGGTGCCTTGCATAATTCGACACCCATTCATAATCAAAAGTCGTCGTCTCCTTAAAAATCGTCGGATCTGGATAGAACGTAATCGACGTCCCCGAGCCATCCGTCTGACCGATCGCTTGCACCCCGTCGCCCAGCGTCTTTCCCAGATCAAACTCCACATGATAGAGCTTACCATCTTTCCGCACCTCTGCCACCATGTGTTTCGACAATGCATTTACCACCGACGAGCCCACACCGTGCAGACCTGAAGACACCTTATAGCCGCCCCCGCCGAACTTACCACCCGCGTTTAAAACTGTCAAAACCGTCTCTAGCGTACTCTTCCCCGTCTTCGGGTGAATATCTACCGGGATACCACGACCATTATCATCTACTCGTACGCCACCGTCTGCCATTAGCGTAATCTGAATCTTCGTCGCAAACCCCGCGATCGCCTCATCAATCGAGTTATCCGCAATTTCTTTAATCAAATGGTGCAGACCATCAAACCCGGTCGAACCGATATACATACCCGGACGAATCCGAACATGCTCCAACCCCTCCAAGACCTGAATCTGGGAGCTATCATAATCATGCCCATCACCTGTTTGTTTTTCAGACATTCAACGTACCTCTGCTTTACTTACCTCTATATTCTATCATACCACCCCTCTAAAAGCAAGAGTTTTATCTATTTTTAGGTGTTGTTCCGCAAATGCACTTTTTCTCGGGACTCCCGGAGGTTACGACCGAGGATGAGCGCCCGAGACCCGTAACGACGGGATCGAGGGACGCGACCCGAGAAAAAGTGCATTTGCGGAACAAGGCACCTACTTTAGCACAGCCCGTACAAATAGTCTGGTATCATACGTCTGCTGCGCTCTAATCCAAGCCCCAGTACAAGTAATCAAAGTCAAAGTCGGTCTGCCATCCGGCACCGTTCGGTACACAGTATTCATATAGCTATCCGCTGGTGTACCAATCTTCCGATAAACGTTCTCAACAATCACATAGGTTACCTTACGCCCGTCTCCCATTTCGATAATAATTTCCGCCCCCACTGGCGCCTGCGGTAGCGTTCGGAAAATCCCATTCCCAAGATTGCCGCCGTGCCCAGTCATAACTGATGCTCCAGCCTGCCCTGGCAACGCCGAACGATAATACCACCCCACTACCCTAATACTCGTCGGTGCCCCCAGTTGATTCCCCGCCAGCATTCCTACCTCTGTAATCGGTACATTATACAAGCCTGCGCTCGGCACACTCAGCAACCTTGGCTTATACGCCGCCACCTGATAAGCATTCACGTCCGTAATCGTCGGCTCCGCTACCAATGAGTCCGTATTTACCGTTGGTAGCTCGGGTTCTTCTGGCTCTGGCTCTTCCTCCGGTTCTTCTACGACGACTACTTCTGCTGGCTCCTGCGGCGTTTCGTGTTTCACCACCGCAATCCACACCCCTATCGCCGACACAATCAAAGCCAACCCCACCGCCACACTCGCTAGGACGATCGTCCGCTTGCTCGGCTTTTTCTCACCATTTGTGGGATTTTGCCCCCTGCCCACTGACCGTTTTTGCGCACGCGCATCCGAAATCCGCCCCTTTCCCCATTGCAACGGTTTCATTACCGCCTTCTTGAACTTATTTTGATTTGTTTCCACCACCTTTGCTTTCTTTTTTACTACTTTTGCATTCTTAGGCTTTTTATGATTTTGTGCCACCTTTTTTGTCGACCGCACAGCAGCCTTCTTCTTAACCTTTTTCTCCATTTTCTCTACCTATTTGCTATTTAATGAATTCTAGTCACATATTGTATCATAAAATCCATATTTTTGCTAGAGCAAATTGGTAGATACGAGACTAATAGAATAGTCCTGTTTCGTAAATGCCTTTTTCTCGGGACTCCCGGAGGTCACGATTTACCTTATTTCACCCTCTCCAACCCCGTAAAGATATACTCTCCACTCTCATTCTTTGTAAAAGTCCACCTGAATTGCTCCAGCTTATCTCGATAATCATTCACATCGACATTCTCCACGATACTACCGTTATCATCGAGCTTCGCTTCCGCAATTACCGTACCATCTACCGTCGTCAAGTTTAGGCAACTTCCCCCGTAAGCCGTCTCATAAAGATAAATATTATTCTTATATCGTTCCGCCCCTGTCAATTCCCGAGTCAGTGCATACAGACAAGACCCTCCACAGCCTAGGCTCGGCACATAGAACTCATCATTCTGAGCGTCATACATCCACGCCCCGCAGTACTCCCCAGTTTTATCACCGTCATCCAGCTCAATTACAGTCCCAAAAATCTCCTGCACTTTATCTCGCGCCTCTTTTCCTTCACGACAACCAAACATTTCTCCTACCTCATAAGATTGCGTGCCGCTTTCGACGTAGTGTTTCGCCTTGCAATCTTTCCCCCGCTGCGCCGAATTTCCCAGCGCGATATCCAGCATCATCATTTTGTCCACTTTGCCATTCTGTACATTCTTATCCGTATAGAAATCCAGCGTGCTAGAGTAAGCCCCGCCTACATTGACGAAATTCCCATACAGCCTCTGTACCAACGGATCATCCACACTCATCGCGACAATCTCGTCCTTCGGCTCCTCAGACTCCCCATCTGGCTTCTTCTCGTCTTCGTCGGCCACCGGCGTCCCTATCTGCCCCTTATCGCCACCTTTATCTTCCTCTGTTCGGTTCCCTATCACCAGTGCCAATACCACCCCCGCCACACACAGCACTACCGCTATAATCACCGCAATAATCGCAATTTTCTGATTATTTTTATGCGCCTTGGCCAGTTTTTGCTCTGTTTTCTGCGTCTCTTCCATCAGCAAAGCTTTTGCCTCGGCCTCGCTCATCGGCCTCCTTCCCGCCGTCTCTCCCCCGTTCTCAGCCTGCGTTCCGTTCATTGGCCCAATTTTCGCAACTTGCTCTTCTACTCGCGCACCCGCTGCTGCTTCTGCCTCACGCTCCATCCCTGTCGCCACGGTTTCCTCCTGCCACTCTGCCGCTCTCTGTTCTTGGATCGCCTCTATCTCCGCTCCCGCCGCCATCTCTGCTCGCTGCTGATCCAGATTGTTCACTAAATCTTTCTCAAAATTCTTATCCTTGTCGTCCATTTACTTACCTTATCTTACCTTAAAAATTGCTTCCTTTTCCTCATTTTCCCGTTTAAGGCTATTTTCTGGCCCCTCACGCGATTTTCCATACGTACCGCCTCCTATATCAACTTCACTCGCAGAAGAGCCTTCCTGAGCCTCTACGCGCCCCTCAGAGGCATTTTTATCTCCTTCCGTATTAGCTGCCCCGGCGTCAGCCTCCGCATCCGCTTTATTAACCACTCCTGTATCAATCTTCGCCTCTTCTCCCGTATCGCTCCCCATCTGATCCGCGATTTCCGCCTTTTTCTTTCGCCACGAATCTAGAAAGCTCGCCTTTTCATCCTGGTTCTGCGCCTCCTCCAGCTTTCCAATCGGTCCCAGCCCCGTCGCCTTCTTCGCAGCCTCTTCTTCCGCCTTCCAGCGCCGCTTAATCTCCGCCTCTACTTCGCTCCTCGTTTTTGCATACTTCGCTGCCGAATACTCCTTCATCGTCTCGAGCAGCTGCGGATTCGCCTCGCCCATCGGCGGCAATAAGTTCATCGTAAACGGTGCCGACGGCAAATTATACATCATCACCTTCGCAATCGCCTGATAATTCCCCTGTTTCGTCAGATCCTCCGCGTTAAACACCGGTACAAACACCTTCTCCATCAGCTCCGCATCCGTCACCCCTAGGCGCCCCGCCATAATCGTCCCTACGTTCCCCAAGATCCCTTCCCGGATTCTATCTGTCAACTGTGTCATGAATTGGTTCGCCAGGAACAGGTTTAGCCGATATTTCCTCGCCTCCGATAAAATGCTCTCGAAGCTCTCCGTCGCGAAGTTCTGAAACTCATCCACGAACAGGCAGAAATCTTCCCGTTCATCTTCCCTAATATCCGCCCGGCTCATCGCCGCCGTCTGAAACTTCATCACCAGTATCATACCCAATAGCTGCGAATTTATATCTCCGAGCCGTCCCTTTGACAAGTTCACCAGAAATATTTTCTTATTGTCCATAATTTCGCGGATATTAAAACCGCTTTTGGTTTGCCCCAGGATATTCCGCATGATCGTATTCGAGAGGAACGGCCCCCATTTCGACGCAAACCACGTTATCACTTCCCCTGCGTCGTTCGATTTTTGGCTTGCCGGGAACTCCTTCGTCCAGTAGTCATATACGGCCTTATCCGTCACGTACTGCAATTTCGACTTCACAAATTGCGGATCGGTGAAACACTGCGGTATATCTATAAAAGTCGCCCCGTTTGGGTCGCTCATCAGCAACAGCGCCGCATTGCGGAACATATGCTGCCCTCGTGGCCCGAAAAATCCTTGGTTCGTCGGGTCAAACAAACTCTGCAGCATATTAATCCCCTCTTGTACAATGAAATCCTTCTGCTCATCCGAGGTAAATTCAAACATATTCATCCCGATTGGATGTTCTATATCTGCCGGATCAAAGTAAATTACATCATCGATCCGATTTTCTGGCACTTTGCTCAGTAATAATTCCACCGCATCTCCGTGCGGATCAATAAAAGCAAACCCTCGCCCCGCCAGCATATCTTGATACGCCGCATTCGTCAATAACACCGATTTACCCATACCCGTCGAGCCGATTACATAAGTGTGCCGTCTCCGGTCATTCTCTGATAGTCTAATCTCCTTAGTCTCGCCCCGATATTCATTTAGCCCTAGTAGCACCCCGTCCGTCACCAGTTTCGCCGGACCTTCCACCTGACGCGTCGCCTGACGCTCTACTCGCGACGTCGGTATCGCATTCTGCGCCGGCAAGTGAAAAATCGACGCCAGTTCTACACTGTTCAAAATATTTGTTCGATTATTCCTCGGGAAGAATCTGAACACAAAATCTACCGCTAGCTTCTTTGCCCCCTTTTGCACATCATATTGAAACCCGTTCAAATTTTGTGCTTCGAACTGCGCAAACGCCGCCACTACCCCTCCTACCAAGGCCTCTGACCGTTCTTTCACTGCCGAGCTCGCGATTACGCGTATTAATACTTCGAACCCTGGCGCCTTCGTCTTATTCTCGATCGCCGCAATCTCTTCTTGTTGTAAATTCGTTAACGATTCGCGCGACTCTTCATCTTTCTCACGTACTTCCGGCGGTCGCCAAAACGCTATGCTTAAATCTTTTATCAAATTTCCCAGCCCGAGTAAGAAATTTGTTCTCCCATTATTATTTTTACGCCCTTTTCGTATATTTTGTACTCGATCTTCCGAAGTTTTCGTCCATTCATTATCCGTCGGCCGTAGCAAAATCTGCAACGCCATCCCCTCACCCGGCTTCGTCGTCGCCATTGCATTCAGTATCGCCATACTCGCATCTCGCTGACTATCTTCATACGTGCTAATCGGATACACAAACTCCTTCTTCAGGCTCATCTCTCCACCCGCTATCTGGTCGGTCGTCGCCGATTCTGCGAAAATGCTATCCGGCTCCCGCTCTTCTAGCCTCGCTGATGGATACGCCGAAATAATCCCCTGCTTCACCGTCTCCGTCAGCACCGCCGGCACCAATGCGTAATACTTAATCAGCCCATCTACTGCCAAAATCTCAAACGACATATGTCGCTGACCAAACACCCGGCTATCAAACCCTTTCTTCAATGTCGAAGATATAATCGAATACATCACCTGCGCCTGGCTCAGTGCTTCATTCGTCACATCACGTTCATCTCTACCCCCGCCCTGAATATCATCCGTTGACGGCGGCAAATGTATTAGCATCGGCACCAGTTTTAGGCTCCGCTCATAGGCTTTCGCCTTTCGCTGCTTATTCATATATACCGCGACTACTACTGCCACCAGCACCACTGCTATTACGATCACGCCCAGCCAGACCGCCCACTTAGTCACACCTAGCCCACAATTCTCCCCTAAGCACCCCGCATCTGCCACAGTTCGTCCCGTCATCAATTCCGCTCCCCTAATTTATATGGATTTTCGTAAGCTTCCCGCATCGCCGCACTCGCCCGCAGCCACATCTTCTCGATGTCGCTCACCGTAAATGCTCGCTGCCTTGTCTGGATCTCTATCTGTTCCGCCGTCTCTCTCGCAATTCCACCTTGGTCTCTCGCCATGATCCGCGCTTCGCCATCTCGCTTCGGATTATCTTCATTCCGTCGATTCTCCGCGTCCCAAGCCTCTCGCTCTGCAATCTGCCTACCCGATTCTTCCCCCACCTGGCTCACTCCTGGCATCATCTCCCGGCCATAGCCATTATCAATTTCGGCCATTTCATATACGCGTTCATTCTCTCGTTGCTGCTCCGCCCCACCGTACGCTAGAATCTTCCCACCCAAGCCCCCAGCCGTCTCCCGGCCCAGACCTTGCAGCGCCCGTACATCCTGAGCATCTTGAATATCCTGATTTTCCCGCATACCACGACCCATTTGGGCATTCTGAGAGCTTCGAGCTTCATTTTGAGCCATCTCTGCCACCGCCCCGTCCGTCGCCCGGTCGATTTCCTCCGTCAGTTCCCTGGCCGTCTGCCGATCCTGCCCAATCTCGTTCATATCTCCATTATATCACATAACCACAAGCGTAAAAGCTTTTTGTACAATATTTTTACTCGCTTTTAGCTTCGTTTACTAACCAAAAAGCACGCTAGGAACACCACTAGCGCCACTAGCGCCACCGTCGCTGGCCCTAACGTCCCGAGCGACTGCGCCAAAAGCAACATAATCGGCCCAAATGCAATAATCGCCGCATATAGATACCCCCTTCGCCCCATCTGCTTCCCCGCCAATTTCATAAAAATCTTCACCAGTAGTAATGCGACCCCCAACACCACCACATAACACGCCGCGAAAAACACTAAAACCCCCAACGGACCTACATCCGCTGGGGTAGTAAAGTTCAACATCAGCAGCAACAGAATTGCCGCCAACATACTAAAAACCGGAATCAAGCGCTTAGGCATAACCATCTTCATTATATCATACATTCAGTATATCATCCGCCAAAATACAGCCCACCAGCCACTCAGCTACGCCACTTTTACACCTCAATTCTACAAGAAACCGCCGCGGATCTCATCCACCGCTACCGTCTGCTTTACGTTTCCTTCTGCGAGTTACGGTCAAAACGCTCAGCCTGTTCGCCAAGTTATCAAACTCAGCATATTTTTGGAGGAAGAAGCGAGTTATCTGGCATTTACAAACATTGTTACTTTAGGCCACAACTCCACTTCTTCCCTTGATCGCTCCACAAGATTGTGGAACTTATTTGTCCCCTAGTGTCAATTTATTCAATATAGCTATAAAGGTACTAATAAATTGGCCTAGAATCCACTTTTGGAACGCCACTCCTCACCAACCATAGCAATGCTTCGTGATCAAGCATTGCTCCTGCCAGCTTAAAGCGGTTCCCCGGAATGGTTCTCTGTATCGGCAATAGCAAAACCGAAATTCGTAACCAGTTATTATTCCATAACCACTGTTCACGCAATGATCATTTTATAACAACTGTGTCGACAGCATCTTGCAGCCTATCAGGAAGCCTTACAGATTCCCTCTTGAGGATGTTCCGCAAGCTTTAGGTAACTCCTAGAAAGTGTAATTTATGGCTAGAAATTACCTTTTTGCCCGCGGAAGTAACCATCCCCTACTTTGGTATTTTAAGTTGCATTTTTGTTTGTCCTTTTTTATGCTTGCTTTGGACTGTCTCTATATTATCATGTTTGAGCTTACTTTTCAATAGATTTTCTCAAAAATATGTTGTGCTTTCTACAACGTTATACTATTTTCATCTGTTATTCAGCTATATTCATATGTTGTAAAATCAACAACATGTATTAAAATTCTTCTGCTTTTATTTTCACCCAATATTGTAAAAAATACTCACCTTCCCTAATTACTGTTGTTATCTGCACAACATTTTCCTTATTTCTAGCGTGCTTCCCTCCTTGAACACCCCTTTTAATCAATAACGTTTTCCCCCACAATTCGTGATCTTCCAGCTCATACCATAGCACATATCGACGCTACCTCATCGGATAATTCCATATAAACCCGCCTAGACTTATTAAAATTGCTGTCTAAACCTGCACCGTCCTTACAAAACTGCCCCTTATAAAACACTTGCCCTCCAACAAGATTCGGGCCGCAAAGCACTCAAAAAAAAAAGACCGGTAACTGCGAGGAAAACCGGTCTTCTTTTGTAGAGTGTGGAGTTATTTATTTTGAAAAGCCTTCGATATTTTGTCTCCAGCTTTGAAAAGATTCTATGTTTGTTTTTGGCTTTGAATAAATTTTGTATTCAAAAGCTATCTCTATAATATCGCGAAAAAGTGCTTACGTCAACACAATTTTGAACAAAATTTTTATTATTTTCCCACGAGTTTTCCACAGCCATTTCATAACGTCCCGTGTACCGTTTTCATACTCCGCACCAACAAAAAAAACGACCCTTCGTGGCCATTTTCCTGTTTAACATATATGTTGTTGGTGGAGCTGCCGGATACTGCCTCCGGGTCCGAAAAATCTCCATAATACCATTCTACACGCTTAGTTTCTTGTTTCGTCGGCACCATCTCGCAGCTGCAAGAAACAAAACTGCAAGGGCCCTGATCTAGTTTTTCGAGCTAAGAACGATCACCTCTTAGCCTTATCACCGTAGTATGATAATCTGCCGCATACGGCGACTAAACGTCAGACCAGCCTACAAATATCTATAATTAGGCATAAACAGGTGCGTAAAGCACATGTTTTGAAGTGTTTTTTGCACTTATTCTAAATACTTACGGTATCAATCGACGTGCCTGGTATCTGTTAATAATCCGTCTAAGCTTTGTCAGCCCCAACTGTCCCCAGTATATCACACCCATCATTTTTAAGCAATAGCTAATCTATCTCAAACCAATATTAGTCATTTTCACATAATCCTCTTATAATTAAAACTTTTAATCATAAGCTAATTCCCGCCGTACAGCCATCATGTCAAAATTACATATACAGACTAACCAAAGATTTTTCATGCTAGTGCTTGCTGTTTTTTCTTCCTTTTTGCTACACTCGAGGCATGATTGCAAAAGTTTATTCCGCCATTCCCTGCGGCTACGACGGCAGTATCGTGGACGTCGAGGGAGATATCGCTAAAAGCTTACCCGCCTTCAATATCGTTGGTATGGCCAATAAAACCATTACAGAGGCTCGTGAGCGCGTACGCGCTGCCATTGTTAACTCGGGGTTCTCCTTCCCCGACAAGAAAGTTACGATCAATTTAGCTCCTGCGGAACTGGCCAAAGATGGCTCTCATCTCGATCTACCGATCGCCCTTGCTGTTCTCGTCCTCTCTGGTCAACTTTTGCAAGCAGACCTCGATCAGCGCCTCTTCGTCGGTGAGCTCTCTCTCGACGGCCAGACTAAGCCCATCCGTGGCGTTATCAATATTCTCGAAACTGCCAAAAACGCTGGCTTTCAAGAAGTTTTCATCCCCACCGCCAACCTTCCTCAAGCCTCACTCATTACCGACCTCTCAGTAATCGGCGTTTCTAACCTAAAAGAGTTATTTTTACATATTAAGGGAATCCAAAAAATTCCTCTCACACCCAGTACAACACCTAATATTGTCAGAAATACCTCAACAGAATTACCTACCTTAGACGAAGTCCGCGGTCAGGCCTTCGCCAAGCGCGCCCTCACGATCGCTATCGCTGGTCGCCATAACATTCTTCTCTCTGGTCCTCCTGGTGCCGGCAAGACCCTCCTTGCCAAGGTCGCCGCCAATCTCCTCCCCGCTCCGTCCCCATCTGAACAAATCGCCATTACCAAAATTCATTCCCTCTCTAGTGAACCTGATCAAGTAATTTTTACCAGACCTTTTCGCGCCCCGCATCACACCGCCAGTTCTGCCTCCATCATTGGTGGCGGAAATCGCGCCACCCCTGGCGAAATCTCTCTCGCCCATCACGGCATTCTCTTCCTCGATGAAATCCCCGAATACTCCCGCTCCGTTCTCGAAGCTCTCCGGCAACCCCTCGAAGACCATCAGATTACCATCAGCCGCGTCAATCAGCGTGTCACTTACCCTGCTAATTTCATCCTTATTGCCACCATGAACCCCTGCCCTTGCGGCTATCTCGGCGACAAGGCTCACGAATGTACCTGCACCTCTGGCCAGATCGAAGCCTACCGCAAACGTATTTCTGGACCCATTCTCGACCGCATCGATATGTCCATCAATGTCAACAAAGTTCCTGCCTCTGATCTTATGTACACTAATCATGTCAAAAATACTCAGACAGATTCTACCAGTACCCATCAACAAGCCTTAGTAGACATTGACCGTGCCATCCTCGCTCAGCACCAGCGTTACCCCACCCCCAGCATCTACAACGGCGACCTCAGCTCCCACGATATATCTGTCTATGTCAAAATTACTGATTCAGCTCAGCAACTACTTCAAACCGCTGCCGATTCCCTTAAGCTCTCGGCCCGCTCCTATTTCAAAGTTATCAAAGTTGCCCAGACTATCGCCGATCTCGCCACCTCCCCAGAGGTTACGTCTGAACACATTTCCGAATCACTCAGCTTTCGCCAACAACTGCACTGAACAATTCTCGCATTACGTTGTACAAAATATTTACATTTTGAACTATTTTGATACACGTCTTTCCCGCCTATCTGTTTCAGTATTTCTTACATAATCAGATTACAAAAGATTATCACCTCTATCATTCTCTTCTACCCTGATGTCTCTCTACAAAACTCTTGCTTTTCCCTTACGGATTTGTTATAATGGTCTCAGTTCAAATATAACGAAAGGAAGCCAGCCATTAGTAAGACATCACGCACCAAACTCAACGGAGAGATCCGTTACCCTTCAGTTCGCGTTATTGGTACTAATGGAGAGCAGCTCGGCATCATGTCGAGCCGTGACGCGCAGAAAATCGCTCGAGAACAAGGAGTAGACTTAGTAGAAATCGCTGCTAACGCTGATCCTCCCGTTGTCAAAATCATCGACTGGGGCAAATATCAGTACCAGAAGATGAAAGAAGAAGCCAAAAATCGTAAAAAAGCCCGCGAAAAACAATCCGAGCTTAAAACGATGAAGATCGGTCTCAAAATTAGCGACAACGACCTTAATATCAAAGTCCGCAAAATCAAGAGTTTTCTTGAAGATGGCGACCGTGTCAAGATCATGGTAATCTTCCGTGGTCGCGAGATGGCACACAAAGAACTCGGACAGGCCATGATCGACAAAATTCTGGCACTCATCTCCGAGGAATGTGACATCGTTCAAGAAGGCAAGACTCAATTTGCTGGACGTAACCTATCAGTCGGAATACGGAAGAAGTAATTTCCTACTTCCACGGTTCCCTGATCGCACCTCAAATATTAATCAGAATTAGCATAAGCATATATCGAGTGCCAATCTTAGCGATTAGCACTATCCACGTAACATTGCTAATTCCCTAACTTAAAGGAAACCTATATGCCAAAGTTAAAGACGCATAAAGGCACCGCTAAGCGCATCAAAATGACCGGCTCCGGCAAATTGGTCCGTGAACGTGCCTATGGCAACCATATTCTTGCCAAAAAATCCAAAGCCCGCAAGCGCAACATGAAAACTGCTGCCTTCGTCAAGGGCAAAATCGCTAAAAACGTTAAGACTGCATTAGGAGTTTAGAATGAGAGTTAAACGTGGTGTCCCAGCACGGGCCAAACATAAGAAGATTTTAAACTCAGCTAAGGGGATGCAACACTACCGCACCCGCAGCTATCGTCTCGCCAAGCAAGGCGTGATCAAATCATTACGTTATTCATACCGCGATCGCCGCAACCGTAAACGCGACTTACGTGCATTATGGATCACTCGCATCAACAACGCGTCTCGTGAGCTCGGTCTTTCCTACTCACAGCTCATGGCCGGCCTCAAGCAAAAAGACGTCACCATTGATCGCAAGATCCTCGCCGAGTTAGCTGTCAACCAGCCAGAAGCGTTCAAAGCGGTAGTTAATACTGTGAAGGAGGCAAAATAATGGCTGTTTGTGAAATTAGTGGCAAAGGCAAGATGTACGGTCACAACGTATCCTTTTCTCAACGCAAGACTCGTAAAGTTTTCAAACCCAATGTCCAGAAAAAGACCTTAATCGTTGACGGTCACAAGGTAAAAGTCAACGTTGCTACCTCTACTCTTCGTACTCTCAAGAAAAAGGGTCTAATCAAGAAATAGCGTCACGACGAACTCTCTACTTAACTAGAAACTCCTATGACGACAAAAATCACCCCATTAGGGGCGATTTTTGTTTTAGCCTTCAATAAGCCGGGTTCTGTAACTTCCCTCTCGGAAAAGTCGACGACCATCTATCTAGCTTAGATATTGCTACCTAATTCTAGCGGTGAGCGTGCATCCCCTGGCTAGGGTTTATAGCACTCCTTGCAGCTGGCAGGGTTTGCCCCTACCGCATGTCACCATGCGATACTGTGAGCTCTTACCTCACTCTTTTCACCTTTTACCGGCACCCAGCAAATCCCTCATCAATTCTGAGAACTTTACAGGGTGTCGGTAGTATAAGTCTCTGTGGTACTTTCCCTATTCTTTTAATCGAACGGTCGCCGTTAGCGACTGCCATGCCATGTGCTGCCCGGACTTTCCTCTTGGACT
>CAYOSC010000017.1:0-19223 GCA_964406525.1 uncultured Candidatus Saccharibacteria bacterium
ACACGGAAACCCAGCCAGCATAACATCGAAAGCCGGTACTTCACTAGCTTTCACTTCGTGGATGTCGCGACAGTCGGTTTTAATTGGGAAGTTAAGTTCAAAAGTGTCACAAGGTTTTCGGTCAAACTCATTTGCATAGATGGTTTCAAAACGACCAGTTTTTTCAAAGCCCTTATCTATTCCGCCTACGCCAGCAAAAAACGATGCACAACGCAACTTATTCATATTACCTCCCAATCAACTCACTTATTGTTCTTATGTTCTATTGTATCACAAAGTGCAGCGGCGCGCCGCATAAAAATACATTGAGTTTTGCACAAATGGCGCAGGTCGGTATCTATAAAATAGATAGCAGAAATGTGCTCTGAGAACGCATATAAAGCCTTCTAAGCCCCTTCTGGACGTCGAGTCGGTAGTTTATGTGCGGTAGAAGCAACAGGGGTTATACGGTAGCTTCTTATAGCATAATAACTCACACGAATAGTGTGTGGAGACCCGTAGGCTTTATGGTTATTGGTATATATAGCTCTAATAGCGAAAGGGCGCGGAAATTGTCATTTTCTCACCAACAGGGTAAAATAAGACTATGAAATGGAATCCTCTATACCCTAGCAATGACGAGGTCAGTTCGCTAGAAGACGCTATACGAGAAGCGGAATGGGAAGATGATATACGACAAGCTGAGCAGGAAAACCCCGGCGAAATGGCCTAATTTAGCAATAAGCAAAGAAAACTGCTTAGCTATGGTAGCTCAGCTTTAACTATTCTTATAGTGTTTATCAATCCTAAAATCCCCCGCAGATGATAGAGTGGGTATTTAACGTGTGTTGGTGTAGTGTTTTTGAATATATAGGCTTAATAAAGTTGGGAGAGCGAGAAAGCCCCCTTTTTTTCTCCCTACCCCCAGCCCCTCCCCACATGGTGAGGGGTGCTTGAATGAGTGCGTTCCTCACTCATTCAAAAGTGGTTTTAAGATAACGAGTAACTTGAGGCCATTGAGGCCATCTTTGAGGCCAATGCACTAGTGTTTCGTGGTGTTCATAGGTGTTTGTAGCGCTTACTTGCGCACGAGAATATAGCCATGAAGTGTGGTGAAAATAGGTATATTATACTAGGATGTTAATAGGGGCAATAATAGGGGTCTGGTCAAAGTATGCTCGATATGGTAAAATAGTTTTGGAAGCGTGGCCGAGTGGTTGAAGGCGCACGACTCGAAATCGTGTGGGCAGAAATGTCTCGGAGGTTCGAATCCTCTCGCTTCCGCCAGAAGTGATAATCAAAAATAAATCCCGGAAGGGATTATTTTTTGATTAGTTCTCCTTCGGAGAACGAGGACTCCTATATTTTGTTTGGCTAAAAATCGCCCTGGCTGGGGGCGATCTCTAGTGTGTGAGCAATAATGATTATTGAACGACGACGCGTTTTGGACGGTTGAGTTCTTCCTTGTCGAAGGTGATGGTAAGGACACCGTCTTTGAGGTCGGCGCGGACAGAATCCTCGTCTTCTTTGACCTGGACTGGGAGGGCGATGGTACGAGAGAATTCACCCCAGTAACATTCCTGAATGTGCCAGGCGGTAGTGTTCTCATCTTCCCCGCCGCTAAGAATACCGGAAATAGTAAGGATATTATCGGAAATCGTGACGTTGAGATCGGATTTGGAAATGCCGGCCGTACGGGCTTTTACAACTAATTTGTCGGCGGTCTCATAGACATCTACGGCGAGTTGTCCAGGAAAATCGTCGGCGCTATCATCCCACCCATCATTTACCCCCATTTCTGATGGTTCTTCAACGTTCATTGCTGCTTTTGGACTTGGTTCAGCGAGGGGAGTAGGCTCCACATCGGTGAAGAAGGCCTTGGCTAGCTCGTCTTCCATCAGCATATCGGCATCATCGTTACGTGCCATGCTCGAATACCTCCGTTATATTGTTATGCTTTATTATAATGGCTTTTTGTAGTAAAATCAATAGTAATATGAGTTTCGTTGTAAAAAATACAACAAAGTGCAAGCTTTTTGACTTGCTGTGTCCGCACTCTTGCAGGGGTTGTGGGCGTCTGGGGGAGGTGTGTTGCGAACGTTGTAAAAATGACATGATAGAAAAACGTGAGCGAATTTGTCCTATCTGTAAAGAAAAATTTGCTAAAACGGCGGAAAAGGGCGACAATATGCCGAACAAAATTCCGTGGCGGCATGAGGGTTGCGAAATGCCGTTTGAGGGGCTGTGGGCGTTCGGATGGCGAGAAGGTGTGCTGGAAAAATTGGTGGAAGAGTATAAATATCAATCGGTGCGAGCGATGGGTGAAGTGCTGGTAGATTTATACGATGAGATATTGCCGGAGGAGCTGGGTAAGGAGGTAGTCATAGTTCCCTTGCCGACGATTGGGCGGCATGTGCGAGAACGAGGATTCGATCACACGTTGACATTGGCGAAGAAGCTGGCAAAACGGAGGGGCTGGGAATGCGAGCGGATCTTGGCACGGGCGGTTGATACGGTGCAGGTGGGTGCGAAGGCGGCGGATCGGGAGATGCAAGCGCGGAAGGCATACGAGGCGGTAGGAGAAGTTGTGCAGAGTAAGATGTATTTGCTGCTGGATGATGTATGGACGACGGGAGCGACGATGCTGTCGGCGGCGAAAGTCTTGCAAGAGGCGGGAGCGCAGAGGATGTGCGCGGTGGTCTTGGTGGTGAGCAAGCCGAAACAGCGAGCGGAGGAGTTGTAAAAATTCCACTCGCTGGGGAGTGGAATTCTCGAATCGCATCGAAGATTATTCGGCGGGGGCGGAGACGGAGCCGATAGTGTTGAGTACGAAGTTGATAATCGCGAAGGCGAGGATGGCGATGATGAGACCGATAATAGCGTAGAGGATGGTGTTCTTAGCGTCGGTAATTTTCTTGCTGTCGCCGCCAGAAGTGATGTAGCGAAGGCCGCCCCAGATGAGCATAATGACGGAAATAGCGCCAACGGCGTAAAGGGCAATATTAGAAAACTTAGTAAAGACGCCGTCGACACCGACGAGCTCGGCTGGCATACCGTCAGCGCGGACGGCTTCGGCGCCTTCTTGGGCGGTCAGGGCCATAGCTTTGCCAGCGCAAAGGGTGAGGGTGGCACCGATGCCCGTAATAACTTGTAGAATATTCTTCGTAAAATTCTTCATTTCGTTCTCGCAGTTAATGATAATGAATCTATTGAGTTTATTATAGCATACTTTTTGGAAAAGATATAGGCGGAAATGATGATCGGGTGCGGCTGTGCGATGATGGCGATATGGTCATGTTTTAATCTTGATGCGGCTATGTCTGGATGGTGATTCCCTTTGCGTCGGGAGATAGGGTTCGAAAATGTGAGCGGGAGCGGAGTGTGAGGGTTTGAAATGAGGATAAATTGAGGAAAAGCGCCAAAAATTTCGAAAATATGGTACAATACTCTTATTGGAGGGTTACCCAAGTGGCTGAAGGGGACGGTTTGCTAAATCGTTAGTCTGGGGAGACCTGGAGCGGGAGTTCGAATCTCCCACCCTCCGCCAGATAAAAAAGAAGGCCTTTGGGCCTTGTTTTTTTATCTGCTGTGATTCGACATGGGTAGAGTTCGTTATCCGCCCGGTGCGAAGCACGACGGCGCGGATTGACCATCTCCCACCCTCCGCTATTAGGTTTAGTGGTGTAATGGTGATTTTTTATTTAGTGAGACTTAGGTAATTTTATGATAAAAAAGTTGAACTTGTATAGGCTGTACAAGTTCAACTAAGGTTTGTCTCTGGGAAATGGGGCTTTGGAGGGAGCTAATTAATGTGCGTCAGTTGGTTGAGGTTCTAGTTTCTGAACTATTAATTATATTAGACCAGCTACGTTATGCCTAATTTTACGGGGCGGCGACGCAGCGGACAGGGTAACCGAAGTCGCGACTGTCGGCGGCTATGACGACACGGTCACTACCGAAGTACAGGTGGTTGGCGTAGTAGGAACTGCTGACGGTACGCGACCAATAGGAGCCGCTGGCGGTAGAATTGAGGAGGGTACCAGCATCACGGACGTAGCCCGCGTAGACAAAACTGTAAGGTGTACCCCTAATCTTTGTGCTACCAGAGGAATTATCTCCAATTCCTTCTGAGCTTAGCATACTAGAGTATTCGGAGTTAGTAGGTAGTTTCCAACCTTTTGGACAAATACTAGTATCTACATCACCAGAAGTTTTGCTACTGGAATCTGACATTGCGATTGCTGCTGTCCAGTTATAGTAAACTCCCCTAGTTGTATCGTTAAAGTAGGCGGAATAGGGTTTATCCTTATTATTTGTCCACCCGGAAACTGAAGTTCCTGAGCCATTTAATGTTGCTGGTAGCTGCCATCTTCCTGTTACATCAGAATCTGCTGGTGTTAGATAACCTTGGTTTTGTGGGTCAACTGAGTTAGTGGCACCTTTGAGGCGGAGGTTTTGTTGCATCCAACATCTACCAGCATACTTCACGATATTATAAGAAGTGTTATCACGCGTATCTTTTAAGGATGCCGTCTGCCCAGTACTCGAGTTAGCACAGATTTCCGGTGTCATATCCTGCATATCGGTGATATTGGACATAGTGAGAGCTTTAGGCGTAGCAGTAACACTCAGCGTGATACTTGCACTATACTTACCTGGAGTAGCTTCATCACCAAACTTAGCGGCAAAGACTAGTTGTTTAGAAACATTCATACTTGTACTACTCTCCGTATTACCCGCCCCACTGAGGATGGTAGTGGCATTAGTCGGAGTAGTTTTATATGTTAAGCCAGCATAGTTAGTGTTACTAGTTTCTGCTACAGCATAACCCCATTTATTAGCACTCATACTACTACCTACTGTGCCGCTGCCCACTCCACTGATAGTTGAAGTAGCACTGTTAGCTCCGTTTGGTATAGTAAGATTAGCTGAACCAGCCTTAATACTTAATGTATAATCTTTTACATAACTACCAGTTAGAGTAACGGTGTTGCTAGCATAAGCCGTATTACCACCTTGAACGGTGCTAGTCTCTACGGTAGTTTTGCCAAGCGTGAGACTAATAGTAGGATTAGGGTTTAGGGACATAGGAGCGATTCCGGTATCAACATCATCTTGTGATAATTCTACTTCATCTCCTCCGAAACCACCAAAAGAATCATCAATTGGATCGGCACCTTCGGTAATACCAGAATTGCTATTGTTATTATTTTTGTCTTCAACATTAGTAGAAGAATCGGAACTAGAATTATTTTTCTTCACTACCCATTCATCCTGGATAGTTACTGCACTAGTTTTAAGCATCAATGAAGGATTAATCGCAAATATTCCCGTCAAAAGGAGAACAACCATACAACTTAGAGGAATACTATAAGAAACTAAATACAATCTTTTACATAAGCTTTGATTACTCGAGAGCCTAGACTTTATTCTTTCGAGCTTGATTGGAATACTATGAAGCTCAAAAATTATACTTCTTTTCTTTTTGCGTTGCATGAAGCCCTCCTTTTGTGGATTTAATTGGATCTCGTAAATGCCACTTATTGTATGGGCGCGATGCAATGCGTAATACAAAAATGGCACCACGAGGGTGTCTAACAAATTCGAATTAGAGCTGAAGCTCCGTTCCAACATTTGCACCTCATGGTGCCATTTATGTGTTGGAACTGATTAAAAAATATTCGAACTTGTTAGACATTTTTAGTGTACCATAGAAAATTTGTTTTGTGTGAATAATTTTGTATTTAGCAGTTGCCTAGGGGGACGTAGACGCATGTAGCTGGGGGAGGTGCTGATGTGTGAATTTTGTTTACTTTGACTGGGTGAATACTAAAATGATATTTTGGGAACTAAATATGGTACAATATAATTATGGTAAGCGCTACGAATGAGGCAAGGACGGATATTATTTCTTGGGAGGCGGAGGAATATATCGTGCGAGACAAGACGACGTGGTGGTATGTGGGCTTGATTGCGGTGGGGCTGGTCTTGTCGGGCGTGTCGGTGTGGCTGCAATGGTGGAGCTTCTTAGTAGTGGTGGTGCTGAGCATAGTGTCTCTAATCATCTATGCGATGCGGCCGCCGAGGATTTTGCATTATTCCCTGAGTAATAAGGGGTTGAGCGAGGGCGATAAACTGTATGAATATGCGGAGTTTAAGTCGTTTGGGATTTTGCAGGAAAATGGACACTTTGCGATAGTGCTGACGCCGGTGAAGAGATTTTCGCCGAGGATGATGGTGTATTTCCCGCAAGCGCAAGGTGAAGAAATCGTGGATGCCTTCGGGGCGAGACTGCCGATGGCGGAGGTGAAACTTGACGTTTTGGATAAAATGATAAAGTTCTTGCGAATTTGATTTTTGTGGTATAATAAGGTATATACGATAATAAGGTTAATAACAAGTTAAGAAGGTGGGTAATAAATATGAACCAAAACCGCAATAAAGATAATGATTTGCAGCGCGCGATTGATGAGATCACCCAGAAGGGTGGTGCTAATGCTGGCGCACCAAAGCCCGCTGCTGTGGCCCCAGCTCCAATGGGGGCGCCAATGCCACAGCCAGCTCAGCCAGCGATGAAGATGCCACAAGCGGCTCCTCAGATGGGGATGCCATCGGCGATGCCAAGCATGTCCGCTCCTGGTGGGTTTGGACGCCCGATGGGTTATAGTTCTGATATTTCTAAGGTGAAGGAAGCGGCTTTGAAGGAGCTCTTCCCGATCATGGATCGGGTCGAAGTCGATCCGGAGAAGCGTTTTATGCTGTTCCAGGAAATGTTGACGACGATGCGCGATAAGGCAGTGATCGCTCCAGCTTATGAAGCGGCTCGCCAGATTCGGGATGATAAGATCCGCGCGGATGCGTTGCTGTACTTAATCAACAGCATCGACGAGATGTCCCTCTAACGGGTTCTCTGAGTGAATTACTTCGTTAAAGATTCCGATACGCAGGAGACGTACCACTAAGTACGTCTCCTTTGCGTTTCTCATCTTTGCCTCGTACTTCATCTCAGATAATCCCGTTAGAGCTGACGTATATAATGTTGCTCGGGTGCCGTATGTTGTAATACGGCTTCCTCCGCTACTCGCCCCATTCTTGTACTGCATCAAAATTAATCTCACTCCAAGTCTTCTGTTATAGGAGGTTTTATTTTTGTGTTTAGTTCCCTTGTCTTGTACTTCATCTCAGATGATTCGGTTAGAGAGTGCTTATGCGCCAAAATTAGTTTTTGTGTGGGTGGGTTTGTGGTTCCCTTTTTGATTGGGGAGGTTTGGTATGGTGATGGCTTTTGGATTGTGAGTAAAATAGTGTGATATAATGGTGAAAAGGGAGGTTTATGGAAGAAAAAGTAAATGAGAATGTAATTAAGGAAAAAGTGGTGGTGGAGAGTACGCCGCCGGTGGTGGAAGTGGTGAAGCCGGTAGAAAAGAAGCATGAGGGTTTCCCGAAAATTGTTGCAGTAGTGCTATTTATAATTATTCTGGCGATGGCGGGGTTCATGGTGTGGCACTTTTTGACGACGAACCACGAGGTGAAAGAATGTGAGACGCCGAAGGATGAGAACGAAACAGTTGTAGATAAGACCGAATCAGAAGTGGATGAAGTGGAAGCGGTGCGTTCGGTGGTGGCGAATGTGCGAGAAGTAGTGCAGAATATCGTGGGTAAGTCGGTTCCGCTGATAGGGATTTATGATAGCTATGAGTTTGCATATAAGCCTGAAGGATTTGAAACAGGCGTACCGCTGGAACATACCTTTGGGTTTGATATAAACTATGAGCAAGTCACTCGAGATTCGCAGGCGTATAATAGTTTGGATGCGATTACTAGCGGTAATAGACTGTTTGATGCGATTAGTGGCGTGTTAGTGGGGCAAGGGTTTGTGAATACTGGCGAAAGTTATACGACTGCGAGTGCGGGCGTGCCACCGGTAGTGTTTATGAATGAGACGACGGGAGTGGTATGCGGAGTATTGAACTGGCCGACCTTTAGCTGTGCGTATAAGAGCTGGTACAATGAAGAGAATGCTAAGCTCTCTAATGAACTTCTGAAAGTATATAATGCAGAGAACAAAGATGACATGACGGCGAATTATGTAGCAGCGAATGTGGATGCGATTAAGCCGGGGGCGACAGAGTCGTACCAGACGATAACGGTAGGTATGACGGCTTCGAAGGCAATGTTTTATCGTGAGAGTGCGGATGCGGAGTGGCATTTCGTGACGCGTGGTCAGTATGTACCATGTAGTGCATTTAGTACTGAAGAGGCAAAGAAAGCGTTTGCGGGGACGGTTTGCCAAGAAGGAAGTGGCTCGTCGGTAGTGCAATTATAATATATTATTATATGTTGATAACAAAATGCCCCCGAGAGGTCGGGGGTATCTTGGGCGGAGAGAAGCGAAATCCTAGGTAAATATTAAACCCGTCGGAGGTGACGGGTTTAATAAGGCTATTTGGGGATTTCTTTGGGGAATAAAAGCCCCAACGAAAAGAAACCAGGATGATTTTGCACACAAAATCGTTGCGAATGACCTAGTACATACCGCCCATGTCTGGAGTGGCAGGAGCTTGCTTCTCTGGAATATCGACGATGAGGGCACCCATGGTGATAGCGGTGGCAGCAATGCTGGTAGCACTCTGGACGGCTTCCTTGGTGACCTTGGCAGGGTCGATGACGCCGGCTTTCTTGAGGTCGACGAGACCCTTCTCTGGCTCCATGACGTTAATTCCCTGGCCGGGTTTGGCCTTCTCGACTTCGGCGAGGAGAGCTTGAGAGTTGAGGCCAGCATTCTCCATAATGTGGATGAACGGAGCCTTGAGAGCGCGCTTGACGATCTTGGCGCCGTCGCTATCATCCTTGAGCTGGTTGGCAAGCTCGACGAGGGTGACACCACCACCGGTGACGATGCCCTCAGCGAGAGCGGCCTTAGTAGCGGCTACGGCGTCGTCGACGCGGAATTTCTTCTCATCGATCTCGGTCTCGCTAGCACCACCGACCTTGATAACGGCGACTTTGCCGAGGAGGGCGGCAGCGCGCTTCTCGAGTTCTTCGCGAGCGTAGTCGGACTTTTCGAGCTTGGCTTGGGACTGAATGAGACTGATACGATCGGCGACGGCTTTTTTATCGCCAGCACCCTTGATAATAGTAGTCTCGTCTTTGGTGGCGATGACCTTGCCACAAGTACCGAGGACTTCAAGGCCGACTTCTTCGAGTTTCATGCCCTTGTCGGCAGAGACAACGGTAGCATCGGTAAGGATAGCGATGTCTTCCATGATTTCTTTGCGGCGATCGCCGAAGGACGGAGCCTTGAGAACGAGGGTATTGAAGACGCCTTTGAGCTTGTTGAGGACGAGGACGGAGAGGGCTTCGCCTTCGACTTCTTCGGCGATGATGACGAGGTCTTTGCGGCCAGATTGAGCGCACTGCTCGAGAATTGGGATGAGTTCGTTGGCGCCGCTGATTTTCTTATCGGTGATGAGAATGAGCGGCTTCTCGAAAACGGCTTCTTGGCGGTTGACATCGGTGACGAAGAATGGTGAAGACCAGCCTTTGTCATAGGTGAAACCTTCGACGATTTCTTGCTCCATCTCGAGGCCTTGGCCTTGCTCGACAGTGACGACGCCGTCTTTGCCGATCTTACTGATGACGTCGGCGATGAGCTGGCCAATCTCGGCATCGCCAGCAGAAATAGAGGCGACTTCGGCGACTTTCTTGTCATCGCCAGCGATTTGCTCGGCGGATTTCTCGATGCCTTTGATGATCTCGGCACCGGCAGTCTCGATGCCTTTGCGGAGTTCCATCGGGTTGACGCCGGCAGCGATGAGCTTGTTGGCTTCGTTTAAGATATTATACGTAAGAACGGTGACGGTAGTGGTGCCATCGCCAGCGACTTTATTGAGCTTCTGGGCGGCGGATTTGACAAGCTTAGCGCCGATCTGCTCGCCGAGATTCTCGTCAGTACTGCCGAGATCGACGGCTTCGGCGACGGTGACGCCGTCATGGGTAATAGTCGGGGTGCCGTAAGATTTCTCGATTACGACGTTTTGGCCTTTCGGGCCGAAGGTAACTTTCACAGCGTCGTAAAGCTGCTTGGCGCCGCTCAAGATCTTATCACGAGCTTGGTCGGCATAAAAGATTTTTTTAGCCATAAAATTATGTTCCTTTGCAGAATTGGTGAATTAGTACTTAAGTAATTCTTAATTTGTTATAAAGTGGCGAGGATGTCTTCTTCCTTGAGGATGATGTAATCGGTGTCGTCGATATTGACCTCGGTAGTAGAATACTGCTTATAAATAATCTTGTCACCTTTTCTGATGGTCTTGACGTCGGGACCGACGGATTCGACGACGGCGTAAGAAGGTTTCTCCTGGGCGTCGCCGAGGAGGATGCCGGATTTGGTGGTGGTTTGTGGCTCTTCTTTTTTCGCGACGACTCTATCTTGTAGAGGTTTTAGTTGCATATATAACTCCTTTCGTACCTCTATAATAGCGCAGTTAATTAGCACTGTCAAGTATTGAGTGCTAAAGCGCTCAAAACTTGTCTGACTGCGTCGCTCAAAAAAAGAAGCGGGCTTCTTTTTTACTCGCTATCCTCGTCAGTTCAATAGTAGAGTGCTAAAAAATTAAGGAAAAGTTAGGAAAATAATTAAAGCTAGCTGTTTAGTATAAAGTGCTTGTAAAGATTAAAGTGGTATGATAGAATTAAAGCAGATTACGATAACAAAGGTATAAAAATGATTCAAGTAGAAGCAACAATGTCTAGTGCAAAACAGATCACAGTGCCGAGAGAAGTGCGGGAGGCATTAAAACTTGCGGTGGGGGATAAGATTGCGTTTAAACTTGCCGGTAAGAGTATTACAGTGGATAAGGCGGAGACGCAAGAGGAGAAGGTAAAGCGTATATTTGACGAGCTAGCGGAGTGGCGAGAGAGCTTGCCGCAGGAAGTGAAGGATAATATTAAGAAGCATGCGGGGTGGACGATCGATCAGTTTCACGAGTATTATGATAATTTACCGGAGACAAAGGCCTACATCAAGGAGAAATATGACGTACAAGTATAATGAATCTTTGGATACGAGCGTAATTTTGCGGGTGATGTTGAAAGATCTGCCGGAATTGGGTTTGAAAGTGCAGGATTTGCTGATGCGACAAGGTGTAGCCTATCATGTGTCAGATTTAGCCGTAACTGAGGCAGTATATGTGATGCAGAGCGAGAAAATCTCGCGCGAGAAAATTGTCGAAGGAATCAAGATGGTGTTCGGGCTGCCTAGGATTGTGGCGAACTTTAATCTGTTTGAACGGGTGTTTCCGATGTATTTGCAGCATCCGGAGCTATCGTTTAATAATTGTTGCTTGGCGGTGTATGCGGAGCTAAACGAGGCGGAGCCGTTATGGACATTTGATCGGAAGCTGGTGAATCAGGTGCCGATGGCGAAGGTGGTGGCTTAGACATTATAAGCTGATGGCGAGATTCCCTGGCGAGAGTCGGGGAGTTTTGCATAGTGTGGGAGGGGCGGAGTGGTATAATAGTAGTATGAGTCTAAAGAGTGTGATTGAGAAAATGCCGGGGTATAATAAGCTGGTGTTGCCGGTGCATTATTGGCAAGCGGTGCGGGCGGGGCGGAGATATGGCTGGCCGGCGAAGAAGCTGCGAGTAATCGGGGTGACGGGGACGAATGGTAAGACGACGACGAGCTTCATGATTTGGAAGATGCTGAATGAGGCGGGGCATAAGACGGGGCTGTTGACGACGGTGGGTTGGTCGGAAAATGGGGAGGAATTGCATAAGCAGTTTGAGCATATGACGACGGAGCGGGTGGATATTTTGAACCAGCGGATGCGAGCGGTGGCGGATGCGGGGGCGGAATTCCTGGTGCTGGAAGTGACTTCGCATGCGTTGGCGCAATATCGCACGCTGGGGGTGCCGGTTGAGATTGCGGTGTTTACGAATCTGACGCATGAGCATTTGGATTACCATGGGACGTTTGAGAACTATCGGAAGGCGAAGATGAAGCTGTTTGAAAGTGCTAAGAGCGGCGTGGTGAATGCTGATGATGCTAGTGCGAAGTATTTCTCAGATGCATGTGGTGATATAACTACTTATGGTATTGAACAGGGGGAGGTGCGGGCAACAGATATAAAGTTATCGGCGAGTGGAGTGGAATATACGTGCGGTGAGATGAAGATTAAGACGCAGATTCCGGGGGAGTTTAACCTGTATAATTCCCTGGCGGCGGTGTGCGTGGGGAAAAAGCTGGGCCTGAGTGATAAGGAAATTGAAGACGGAATCTATGCGTTGGAGTCAGTAGAGGGGAGGATGAATAGAATACGGGAAGGGCAGGAATTTGATGTAATTGTAGATTATGCGCATACGCCGGACGCACTAGAGAAGGTGTTTAGGAGTGTGGGCGACGTACCTTCTCGTGAATCTGGTAGACGGGTGATCGTGGTGCATGGGGGTGCGGGGCGACGGGATGAATCGACGCGGTTTATCCGGGGAGAAATTCTCGGGAAATATGCAGATGTGGTGGTTATTACGGAGGACGATTCGCGAGATGAGGATCCAGAAAAGATTGCGGCGGAGTTCGTGCGGGGGGCGGAGAAGTTCGGCAAAGTGCGGGAGAAGGATTTGTTCGTAGACCTGGACAGGCGAAGTGCGATTAAGAAGGCGCTGGAGATGGCGAAGAAAGGTGATCTGGTTTTGATTCTGGGGAAGGGTCATGAGAAGACGATTTTGCGGGCGGATGGGCCGCATGAGTTTGAGGATATTAAGGTGGTGAAGGAGCTTTTGGCAAAATAGTTTGGTTGAAGCCTTGTACTGCTGAGACAATAAAAAAGAGGGCTTGGCCTACTGTTTACAACAATAGGTCGCCCTCTGGAGCGGTAGAGGCGTTGACAGATTTAATTTAAATTGTTACAATGGAAGCATATTAAAGGTTTAGTTACTCTTGCTGGTTATGACAAGGGTAACTTTTTGTTTGAGAACTGTCTTGGTCTTATGGACCTCGATATCTCGTTCAAAAGTAACTCTTTGCATACACTTACCTTTGCAAATTATTAAATTACTAAAAGTTCGACCTTTAGCTTTGTCTAGCGTGCCGCTCTACAACCATAGTAACAGATAGAGATGGGAAAGTAAATGTGCAGGATTAACAAACATATGAGAATTATTTGGCAGTTGCGGAAAGTGTGGAAGTTCGGTACAATAGAAGTGTTGAAGAATTTGATTTAGAGCAAGTGCTTTTTAAGCAGGATTATTTGGTGGTAATAGTGACACCACAAGGTATATCTGTCACCAAGTAATCCACTTGCGTTGATCGGATTCTTCAACACCCTTGTGGTGTCATTTTTGTTATGACGCTCGGGGTATTAATTTATCGACCAAAAGGAGGGCTCCATGCTAAAAATACATCAACCTTATAAATATAAGAGTAAATATATATTTGCTCTTAGTAGCGCAGGAGTCTTCCTTTTGGGAAGTTTATGGTTTGGATGTAGACTCTGGCAATTATCTTCCGGTGCGAAGCAACTGCTTGCTGCGAATTATGCTTCGGCGGCAGGAGATTGGAGGACGATTCATGATATCGAAAATATGCAGGAGATGAGCCAGCAAATCTGCTCGAACACCAATGAAGGCGACACCGCCACGCTCAAAGATTCGCGGGATCCTAACTCATACGTTATTTATAAGGCTTCTGACAGCAACTGTTGGATGGGAGAAAATTTAAGACTAGTGAATACTGCTATAAATAGTATTGACTCTGATATGGAATCGGGTAGTTTTACGATTCCGGCGTCTAGCATCTCTGGATTTGACGGCAGCGACAGGAATGAGCCTAAGGCATATTATAGAAATAATATTGTTTATGGAGTTTATTATAATTGGTATACTGCGACGGCTGGATCAGGAAATGCTGACGTAAATGATACAAGCGGTAAAGATATTGCGGAGAGCAGCATTTGTCCTAAAGGCTGGAAATTATCAGCATATGAAGGCGCAGGGTCATTTAATGATATTATTGATGGATATAAAAGCGAGTGGACTAGTCTAAATGGGGAGAGTGGTTATAAGCTGGGATATGCCTCTAATGAAGCTTTTTGGCCTGTTACTGGTTATATTATTAATAGCTGGATCGAAAACCGGAATATGGGCTATTATTGGTCCCGTAAAGTACGCGATTCCGATACTGCCTATAACTTACACTTCAGTAGCAGTAGTGCCAGCACGATCTATAGCAATCGTTCCGACGGCCACCCTGTTCGATGTGTTGCTCCGGGTGGGCTTGATAAAGTTGAGAAACCAGTTTGGCAAGACACTGCTGATGCGGGAATAAATGTAACCGTTCCGAAAGTCATTACTCTAGATGTGTCGGACGGAGTAAATGCTACGGCTGACGCCTATAACGTAGTGACTGGAGAAATTGTCGCTACTGTAACGAGCAACAATATTGATTATGAGGTATTATTAAGTAGCGAACAGCCTAGTCTGATTGGGCAGAAAGATTCTACTAATTCTATCCCCGTAGTGTCAAGTACTAATCCGGTAGAGAAAAGTAATAATGCTTGGGGAATTCTCAATGCATCTAATCTCTATGATCCGATTACTAAGACGCCGCAACAATTTTATAATACTACCACCACTAATGGTAAATCTACTTCATATACTTATGGCGTAGGGATTTCGATCAGTCCAACTTTACCAGCGGACACTTATTCTACTACGGTAACCGTGACGGCGAGCAGTAAATAATAGTAAAAAGCCACCTGGGGAGGTGGCTTTTTGGCGGTATGATTCCCTATTGTTCGATTTTCTTCATAGTGAGGGAGAGGCGGCCTTTGTCGTCGATGGCGACGAGCTTAACTTTGACCTTCTGGCCGACTTTGAGGACGTCGGAGACATTGGCGACGCGTTTGTCGGAAATCTGGGAGACGTGGAGCATGCCGTCGATGCCGGGTAGGATGGTGACGAAAGCGCCGAAATCCTTGATTGTGGCGACGGTGCCTTCGTAGACTTTGCCGACTTCTGGCTCTTCGACGAGGGAGCGCACCCAGTCGATGGCTTTTTGGATCTTCTGGGCGTCATCGCCGGCGATGGTGACGAGGCCAGAATCGTCGATGTCAATGGTGGCGCCGGTCTCGCTGGTGATTTTATTGATGGTTTCGCCGCCTTTGCCGATGACGGTGCCAATCTTGTCAGGAGAGATGGTGAGCTTTTCGATGCGAGGGGCGTACTCGGAAAGTTTACTCTTCGGGGCGGGGATGACACTGAGCATGTGTTCGAGGATGTGCATACGGCCGGCGTGAGACTGCTCGATGGCGCGCTCGAGGATGTCGACTGGGAGACCGTGGACTTTCATATCCATCTGGAGAGCGGTAACGCCTTCGGTGGTACCGGTGATCTTGAAATCCATGTGGCCAGCGAAATCTTCGGCATCCATGAGGTCAGTGAGAATATATGGAGTGTCGCCGTCGAGGATGAGACCCATGGCGACGCCAGAGACTGGGCGCTTGAGCGGGACGCCGGCGTCCATGAGGGCCATACAGCTAGAACAGGTAGCGGCCATAGAGGTAGAACCGTTCTGCGACATGATCTCGGTGACACTACGGATAGTATAAGGGAAATCTTCTTCGCTTGGGATGACCGGGAGCAAGGCACGCTCGGCGAGGTAGCCATGACCGACTTCGCGACGGCCAGGGGCGCCGATGCGGCCAGGCTCGCCGACGGTGTAGCTAGGAGCGTTGTAGTGGTGAATATAGCGGCGCTTGCCGTCGGTGACTTCCATAGTGTCGATGACTTGGGCGAAACTGAGGGGGGCGAGAGTGACGGCATTGAGAGCCTGAGTGAGGCCGCGGGTGAAGAGAGAGGACCCATGGACGCGCGGGAGGACGCCAATTTGGCTAGAGAGTGGGCGGACTTCGGTGAGGGTGCGGCCGTCGGGGCGGACGCCATCTTCGATAATGCCGCGGCGAACTTCGTTATAAATCGCGAGCTCGAAAGCTTCGTGATAGAGCTTCTGGAGGCGGTCTTCGTAATCGGCAAGCTTGGCCTCGGGAGTGTCGCCTTCGCCAAATTTCTCAGCGAAAGCTTCGTCCATGGCATCGCGGAGGGCGTCAGTCTTCTCGTTGCGCTCGAGGACGTTGCCACGGAGATCACCGAGCTTACCCTCGAGCCACTGATTGACTTCGCTTTGAGCTTGGAGTTCCTCTTCGGTGTAGTGCATCTCACAATCGACATGCGTGACGCCGGCCTTCTCGACAAGCTCGCGCTGGAGATCGAGAGCGGGCTGGACATTCTTGACGGCCCAGTGCATAGCTTCAACGATCATGGCTTCGGGGACTTCGTCGGCACCGGCTTCGACCATCATGACTTTACCGTCTTTACAAGCGACGACGAGATCGAGCGGAGATTTCTCACGTTCTTCGGGGGTGAGGAAGGCTTTAAATTCCCCATTGAGACGGCCAATGCGGACGCCAGCGATTGGGCCGTCGAACGGTAGCTCGGCGAGCATGAGGGCGCTAGAGGCGGCGAGCATGGCGACGACATCAGGGCGGAAGTTAGGATCCATCGAGAGGACGGTAGTGACGACCTGGACTTCGCGGCGGCAGTTTTTCGGGAAAAGTGGGCGGATCGGGCGGTCGATGAGACGGCCGATGAGGATGGCTTCGTCGGCAGGCTTGCCTTCGCGCTTGATGAACTTAGATCCGCTAATCTTGCCGGCGGCGTAGAATTTCTCTTCATAGTCGACGGAGAGTGGGAAGAAATCTTGGTCGACGGGGTCTTTGCTGGCGACGACGGTGCCGAGGACGATCGTATCGCCGTAGCGGACGAGGACGCTAGAGGTAGAGCGGAAGCCGACGCGGTTGATCTCGAGAGTGAGCTTGCGGCCGAGCCATTCGGTCTCAACGCTTAGAGTTTGCTTGCCGCTGGGGTTGATAATTTCCATCAAAAACCTTTCTAATTGTTGGGAAAACCTCAGGTATAGGATACTTTTAAGGATGGGCTAAGGCTTTGTTTCATAAATACGCTTTTTCTTGGGTCGCGTCCCTCGAGCCCGTCGTTACGTGTCTCGGGCGCTCATCCTCGGTCGTGACCTCCGGGAGCCCCAAGAAAAAGGTATTTACTGAACAAAGCCAGCTCAATTAAAAGTAGACTATATCTGCTGTCTTCCCAATTGTTAACTTTGCTATATCTATTATAGCATACTTCAGAGAAATAGCGGCGGGGATTGGAATTATAGGGGCACTTGGAGGCAAAATAGGTGATGTTATAGAGAACTATTGAAAAGAGCTATGCTAGTCTTGCAAAAAATGGCTGGGGGTTGATTTTTGGGATGAAGTGTGCTATAATAGAGTGATGGGCTAGTCCCATGAACATTACGGTAAAAGGAGTTGGATATTGTGCATTACGCTGTTGCTGAAAGTACGACCAAGACAATGCACCAAACTGGATCAGAAAGTACGACCGGAACAGGTGGCATGGAGGCAATGGTAGTTGATTTTACTACGGTTGTCGGTAAGCCATTGGTCCGCAAAGACGGTGATCGCATCGTGATTTCTAACCTGATGGGTCCGCCGTTTCCGATCTCGGAGAAGCCGATGTCGTTGCCAGACTGCAAACTGAAAGAGTTGATTCGTGGTATGAAACGGCTGGGCGAGAGCGGGGATCGTGAAGGTCTGAAAGGGTGTGCACGGAAGCGCAAGAGACAAGTGCCGTTGGAAAATAGGCACTACCGAATACCGCTGACCTATCTGATAATGATAGGGCGCGAGAAAGATCGGGAGACGTACGAAATTGTGATAACGTTCATACGAAATCAGGTGGCACCAGCGAGATGCTGGGATGATCAGATGGAGTGTTTCTGCGACATGACGAACGAAGAAACGCAAAGGTTTTTGGATGCGTTCTTAACACAATGTGCGAAAGAGCTTTCGGAAGCCTTGGGTGGTGAGTACGAATATGCCCAAAAGTTGGGCGCAGAGTTCGATTATCTGAATTTGCCCGGACAGTCTAAACATGCAAATATCTAGCCAGCGGCTCGAGTAGCTTACTGAGGTACCAAATTTAGGTTTGTGTCAGTTTTAAGTCTTGCCTTTTCATGAATAAACCCTCTAGATAGAATGAAGTCTTTCTATGTATGTCAGTAAGACTAACCTCGAGCTTGTCGGGCTGTTTTTACCGAGATCCCTCTTCGTAAGAAGGGGGATTTCTGTACACTGGACCCCTTTTTAGAAAAGGTGTTCAACCGCCAAAATCTTAGTAAGATTATCTTCCAAAAAGCGCGGTTTTTGGAAGATAATGATAAATAATTGAGCGGTTTTTAACAAGGAAATGTATAAGACGGTTTTTGGAAGATAATGATTAGTAATTAACAGTTTTTAACAAGAAAACGTAAGAGATGGTCTCTGAGAGATAATTGTGAATAATGAGTTTTAAATAGAAAAATATTTTTGGTAAGAAAAACTTCCCTGGTAAGGGAAGTTTTTGGAAAAGTGATTTGGTTATTTACGCAAGCCTAGAGCAGCAATAGTTTGCTTGTAGAGGTCGAAGTTGGTGCGCTCGAGGTATTTGAGAAGTTTCTTGCGCTGACCGACCATCTGCATGAGACCACGCTTAGCCATGTAATCGTGCTTATTCTCTTTGACGTGCTCAGTAACTTCTTTAATCCGCTCGGTCAAGATAGATACTTGCACTTCAGGAGAACCCACATCCTGCTTATTGCGTGCGAGCTTTGCCATTGCTTCGGCTTTTTTCTCTCTAGTAATCATATAACTGCCATTATAGCACATCTGGGGAGTAGTGACAAGGGGTAAAGTGTAGGAAATTGGAAAGGGGCTGGAAATTGAGTGGTTGATGGGCTGAATGGCAGGGATGAGACCAGATGATATTTTCCTGTTGGCGTAACGTGGAGCGGCAGGGGTTGACGAGCTAAATTAAGAGTGTTAAAATGGAGCTATATTTGTTGAGCGTTATTCTTGGCTGTTTAGGTCAAGAATAACTTTTGTTTTGTAGACGACATCGGTCTTACGATCAATGCGCTGCAATTCAAAAGAAACTCTCCGCATACAGATTCCCTTCTACAATCGTTAACTGCTATCATTTAGTTTTATCGACCAAAGAATAGCTGCGCCAGCATGCCGCTCTATCAATAACAGTAGCAAAGTTGGTGTCAAAAGTAAACCCTGTGGGTGACGAAAACGGTTTAATTAACTAATCCGGAAAGAAACAATACAAATAAAAAGAATAACCTTTAT
>CAYOSC010000018.1:0-15379 GCA_964406525.1 uncultured Candidatus Saccharibacteria bacterium
AATGTAGATAGCTACTTAAAACTTAGAGGTTGTTCTAAATTAGTTAATTAAGCCGGCCATCCAAGCTTATTGATTTCTCCGTAAAACCGCTTATAATATATTACATATGTATATTCGTAGTCGAGCCGCCGCCGCTATCTCTAACCTAGTCATTGGCATTTTGTCACTAGTCGCCGAATGGTTTTTGTTGGGTCGTTACGGCTGGGCGGCGCTGCGTTTCTTCCCGACGTGGGTACTTTTTCTCTCGGCGGTATATTTTCTCAGTGCAGCATTACTGATTACATTGCGTTCCAAACGCGATCCGAACCGCAAGCCTTGCCCGATGCTAGAAGGCATGATCTTGTGCGGCTTCTTATTAATCGGCGGTACCGCGCTCGCCTCTTCAATCGACGGTTTTGCTCTACCGAAGCTGGACTTTTGGCTCATCTGGCTACTCTGTGCTGGGCTACCAATTCTGATTTTTGCCGACTGGCTCGTCTTCGCTAAGAAAGGTTACTGGCAGATAATGTATCCATTCTACTGGCTTGCTTTGCCGATCACCTACGCCGCCACCATGGTTGTTACCGCCGAATATCTCCCCACTTTTACGACCTGGCTCTACCCGTTGGATTTTCTAAATTATCACGAGTTTGGTCTTTGGGATATGTTAGGCTGGCTACTCGTCGTTAGTATGCTGGTGCTGATTGTGGGGTATATATTATATCTACTCGATTTCGCTACTAGCGGTAAATTAGCGAAATATATCGTTCTGCCTCACATCCAGACCATCCTGATTGACGAAAACGGTAACCCTATCCAGCCTGAAGCTCTGCCAAAATCCAAGGATACGACCGACCATGCGCCTGCATCCGCTAGCGCACCCAAACCACAAACCCCGCCGCGAATTATTAACCAAGATTCTACTGCAAGCACCACAGCTAAAAAGCACCACCACAAGAAACGTTAGACGGATGACGACACTCTTCTAGTGCTGTTGCATAATTATCTTATAAGAGTTCGTTTCCCGGCTAAGTCGGGTCCGATTCTCGTAATCAGCATCGGAAACCAACAACTCAAATCGAGATGAGGAGAGACTTACCGGAACTCGTTAAGATAATTATGCGACAAGAATGATTGTGCTAGTTCGTCGACCCGATTCCGCCTGCACGCTTACCAGTCGCCTTATCATCATCTGTTAGCAAGTATTTCTGGAAAATCACCTGCGCCACCCGCTCGCCTTTTTTGATTAATAGATCTTGATCAGAGACATTAAATACCAGAATCTGGAAATGTCCACCATTGGTCGGGTTCTCATAGTAATCCGCATCAATCACGCCGATTCCATTCGCCAGCACTAGCCCTTTCTTTGGGCTTGAGCTGCGATTTGCAATCATATAATATTCATCAGGCTGGCAGTAAGCTTTCAGACCAGTCGGTATTAAAGTTGGCTTCACGCCCGAGCGAAATGCCGGCACCAAGGTATCCTCTGCTGCCTCTATATCATATCCCGCCGAATTCGCCGTCGCACGCTTTGGCAAATTAATTCCGCGTTCTTCCCAACCCTTCACTATTTCAAAACCTCGCATCTTCATATTATCCATTATATACTTTTCTGATATAATAAGGAACCCTAGTGAAGGAATATTGTTCGATATTTCTTCCGAGATGACGCCATTATTTCTTGAGCCGCAGGCTTATGATATAATTAGTACTAATTAAGGAGGGAATTATGGAGAAATCAAAAGTCTATTTCACTAAATCGATCACGCCAGAAAGTCTCGTGAAGGTTTACGAAGCACTCAATACACCTGTTTCTGGCAAGGTCGCCGTTAAGATTTCTACCGGCGAGGCTGGCAATCCGAACTACCTGAAGCCCGAACTGATTAAAGATCTGGTTAATAAAGTTCACGGTACGATCGTCGAATGTAATACCGCCTATCAAGGCGCCCGCAACGGCACTGCCGAGCATTTGCAAACTGCCAAAGATCACGGTTTTACCGAGATTGCTGAAGTCGATATTATGGACGCCGATGGCGATATCGAGATCCCGGTCCATGGCGGTAAGCATCTCGAGGTCGACATTATCGGTAAGAACTTTGCCGATTATGATAGTATGATCAACCTCGCCCATTTCAAAGGTCATCCGATGGGTGGTTTTGGCGGCGTTTTGAAGAATCAGTCGATCGGCATTGCCTCGGCCGTTGGTAAGACTTATATTCACACCGCTGGTAAGAGCCGCGATCTGGAAAAGTTCTTGCACTGTTTCGATAGCCCCGAGAATATGGCCGCCATGTTGCCTCCGCAGGATGACTTCCTCGAGTCTATGGCTGAAGCCGCCAAAGCCGTCGCCGACTACATGCAGGAGCATCACAAGCCTGTCGTCTACATTAATGTCATTAATAATCTTTCTGTTGACTGTGATTGCTCGGCTCATCCCGAGACGCCTTGCATGCAGGATATTGGCATCGCTGCCTCGCTCGATCCAGTCGCCCTAGACCAAGCTTGTATTGATATGATTTATCGCTCTACTGATCCGGGCCGTGACCACTTCGTTGGGCGGGTCGAGCGTCAGAACGGCACTCATATTATCGACGTTGCTGCCCAGCTCGGCCTTGGTTCGCGCGAATATGAACTAATTGATCTCGATAATCCTACGCCGGAATCTCATTAATGACGCCCGACGAACTGCGCGAACATCTGCTAGAGCTTGAGGACGTCGGTTATCGCGAGTTTCACCTCCGGACTTGTCCGCAAGCTCAGCATGTAATCGGCGTGCGTATGCCCGAGCAGCGTAAGCTCGCGAAGCAAATTATCCGCGGCGACTATTGGCAATTTCTTGACGGTTTCGAACCTCACTACTACGAAGAAGTTTTAATTACCGGCATCGTGATTGCTACGGCGCCCATGGGCTTATCCGAGTGCTTGGATTATGTCGCCTGGTTTGTCCCGCTGATTAATAACTGGGCGATTTGTGATTGCTTTTGTGCCAGCTTCAAGTTTCAGGATGAAGATTTACCGGCGGTCTGGGATTTTATCACGCAATATACTAGTAGCGACGATGAGTATGCTCTGCGCTTCATGTTTGTCATGATTTTGGATCATTTCTTGCGCCCTGAGTATCTGGATCGGATTTTTGCATTGCTCGATCAAGTTCAATTCTCCGCCCACTACGTCGAGATGGCCAAAGCCTGGCTCGTTGCCGAATTATTTATTAAATTTCGTGACGAAACCCTCGATTACCTCCTACACGATCAACTTTCTCAGTTTGCTCACAACAAAGCCATCCAAAAAGCTTGCGAATCATACCGTGTCTCCGACGCCGACAAACAAACTTTGCGTGGTATGAAGTTATAGAGAAGTGTGCTATAATGACAGATATGAAACATCACTGCCATTGCCACTTCCGCGAACAGCTACGCAATTTCAAAGCCGGCAAGCTCGGCCTCCTCGGCGGATTCCTGATCGTCGGACATTTACTCTTTCACGTCGCTGAGTGTTTAGTATTGCCGGCGCTGCTCGTCGCTTTTAACCATCACGACGCCGAAGCTGCCGACGAGCTCACCACTGTCGACCTCCCCGAAATCGCCTTTACTACCGCTCCCCACGATTGCTTAACTTTACACACCAGCTTCTACGACACTCTCGAAGTTTATTATCCACTCAAACGCTAACTTATTCGCACGGTCTAGGAGGTAGATGAAATTATATTGGCAAAGTTTCTTGATGTTATTTAAGAAATTCGTGTTACGGCAGAATACTGGTAAGGTTATTTGCGATTTTGCGAACCGCATGGGTGTCGTCTATATCAAGATTGCTCAGATCCTCGCCATGCAAAACGTCGGTGACTTATTTACCGAA
The DNA here is from genome assembly GCA_964406525.1 of uncultured Candidatus Saccharibacteria bacterium. GTDB lineage: Bacteria > Patescibacteriota > Saccharimonadia > Saccharimonadales > Saccharimonadaceae > Nanosyncoccus. The sequence goes on from CAYOSC010000018.1 coordinate 3,838, forward strand.
ACCGATCGCGAACAGCTCGCCAGTATCTGTGATCATTGTAATCCTCTCCCATTTTCCAAAATTGAACAGATCCTCCGTCAAGAATACGGCGATAATCTTTCGCTACTTTTTAAATCTATTGATCCCATTCCGCTCGGCTCCGCTTCGATTTCGCAAGTTCATCGTGCTATCTTGCAAGACGGCACCGTGGTAGCTATTAAAGTTAAACGCAGAGACATCACCCGTCGCATTGAGCATGACGTTCGTCAAATTCGCAAAATAGTTCATCGCTTCGGTCGGTTTGCTAATTTTCGCAATCTTTTTGGTAGCGACAAAGCCCTCGAATACTATTTGGATTGGATCTATCAGGAAACCGACTTCCAAAATGAGCAGCACAATATTGTGCGTTATCGTAAATTCGCGAATAGCGTGAACAGTAAGATTCGTGAGGTCAAGACTAAAATTGTCGTGCCACAGCTTTACTTAGAGTTATGCACAACCAATGTTATCGTCATGGAATTTATCCCACATCCTACGATTAGCCAACTTGAACTAAATCCCGCCAATCGCGAAATGGTTGCACGGGCCGAGAATGATTACATTAAGCTATCTTTTTATGCACTTTTTCACCAAATGCCGGTGGTCTTCCATGGCGACCCGCACGGCGGCAACATCTATCTAGACGAAGCAGGGAATATTGGCTTCCTTGATATGGGCCTAATTTTTGAATTTAGTACGGAGGAAGCTGAGCTTACCCGTGAGCTTTTCCTGAGTTCCTATGCCGGCAACGTTGACAAAATAGTCGATTTGCTTTTCGCTCGTAGTCAATTTCATTATGTTGATCTCGAAAAGCTTACCGCCGACATGCGCACTGAAGTTAAAAAGCTGCATGATATTCCGGTTCCTCAATTCTTTGTCGAAATGATTGGCATTTTCACTCAACATGATATTGCTCCTCCGCCTTTTCTTTTCAAAATGGCCAAAGCTTTTTTGGCACTCTTTGGCCTGAACACTATCATGCACAACTCCGCTAGCACCCAATCCTTAATCGCCCAGCAAGTAGCGGAGTACTATGTCTCGCGCACAGCGACCGATTTTCGAGAACTTCTAGAATCTGGCGTTCGGCTTGCGCCGAATTTTCTCCAAAATACATTACATGGCGGTTTAGTCGCCGGAACTGCTGTTTCAATTTCGGACCTCCTCAGCCTCAGTAATAGATTTCAGGCTACTTTGTCCCATTGTCACGAAATTTTAGAATTATTACAAGCTAGGAGCTAATCAGATGATTTATAACGTCACCGTCAAGCCCAACTCGAAAAAAGGCCCACTCGTCATCCAAGACGGCCAAGATTTAATTATTTACCTTCGTGAGAAACCTATCGATGGCGAAGCTAACACCGCTCTCATCAAGCTTCTCGCTAAACACTTTAGAGTTGCGAAATCTTGCATCGTGATTAAATCCGGCGCTCGCGGACGCAAGAAATTGATTGAAATATTAATGTAAGTATTTTTGCCCATTTAAGCTACTTTTATGCTACGATAGTAACAAGAATAAGTGAGGTTAGTTATGATGCGAGCGCAGGCTCAAAGGAGGGAATCTGAAGATTAAGAGTATTTATATCGGTGGCTGGTTTCAGCGTACTACTTTGCAATTGTCGGAGATTTATGACTTTTTGCGCGACGGTATTTCTCAGCTGGGCTTAGACCAAAATCAGCTGACCGCCCTGCGCGACAATCTCAATATTGATAATATCGAGTATGGCGTCGGTAATGAGGAATTTATCGCTTTCACAACCCCAGAGCAAATCGAAGTCAAGTTATACGAAGACGGTCTCACCGTCGTCAGTAGCAATCAAGTTAGTGAGCCGACCCTCTTCGCCGATGCCGAGCGGCTACACGGCTATTACGAAGAATGCTTGTCGCCGGCTTTGAACTATCTATTCAGCACCGGCGCACCAGTTTTTAAAGAACTGTCTAAGGTCGAGAGTATCTTCCCGTATTTCATCGTTTGCGACAATGCTACGCAAGCTAATATTTCTGATCTGCTCGCTAAGACCGAGCGGCAAAAGTATTTTGAGTTCGAGGGTAAGAACTTCAGTGTTCTTCGCGGTGATAAATACTATTTCATTAATAATAAGAAAGCTACGGCGGGCGACATCGAACGTTATATTGAAGAACAGATTTTTATCCGTGAGTTCAAAGGTCAATTACATCGCTATCTAAACCTTCACCGGGCGATCTGGGGCAAGATCGATGCCATCAAGAAGCAAACTACCGCTACCGAACCCGAACTGTTGCAAGCGGCGACTCGGCTCGAGCGCTACGAGAAGACTAGCTTACTGATCGAGGGGCGCCTCGAACAGATGGCTACTTACGTCGATATTCGCGAAGCTGGTGTGAAAGACGATCGCGAACTAATGGACTTTTTAGCTGTCTCTGGCTATCGCTACGCCGCGTTGACTGGCACACTAGCTTATATGCGGTCGCTCTGGCACACGACGCGCTGCTATGCTGAATCCGCCCAGCGCCTCCTAGCTCGCGCCGCCAATGAGCGTTCGCTGGTCTATCTTAACAATATTACAATTTTGCTTGGCCTCGTCGCTGCCGTTAGTGTGTTAGGCTTGATTTTTGGCACCGGCTTGACCTTTGGTATTGACACTATTATATATAGTGCAGTTTTGGTCGTAATCGCTTTGGTTGGCGTCCAGACCTGGAAGTCCCGCCGCGCCTTGCGAGAATATAATATTATAACTGAAGAAAGTGAGGAAAAATCATGAAAAAATTTATCATTACCATCGCCGCAGCGATTGGTTTAATCGGTCTTGGGCAATCTGCTCAACCAGTCTTCGCTGCTGAAGAATCGAACCCGATCGAGAGTACCTTTGCAATTACAGAGAACGAGACCAACGATCTCGCTTCTATCAAATTTGGTCGCAACTTGCTAGTTGCTGGTAACAACGTTATCGACGAGTCTACCGTCAAGGGGCTGCTCTTCTCGTTTGGCAATCAGCTCAGCCTCGGTACGAGATCCGATTATACGTTCGTTGCTGGCAATATCATTGATTTTACTGGTGAGACCGAACGAGACCTCTTCATTGCTGGTAATGCCATCACGCTCTCCGAATCTTCTAAAATCGGTCGCGATACTTTCATTGCTGGTAATACCGTCAGCGTTAATGCTGACCTGTCCGGAGATTTTTCTGCGGCGGCCGCCAAAGTTGTCTTTAATAATATTAAAATAGATGGCAACGTTAATCTTGACGTCGCTGAAGTTGCCTTTACTGGCAAAGTAGAGATTGCCGGTAGCCTAATCCTCAATAGCGACGCCGTCGTCTCTGGTCTCGGCAATGCTAAATATGCCAGCCTAGAAAAATACGAAAATCTTGAATATGAACCCACCGCAACCGAGGTCCTAGTCGGAAAGATTCTAAGCATCCTCGGCCTCTTCATTACTATGGTTATTATCTTGGCGCTCTTCGCTCGCACCGACGAAAAGATTGATCACGAAATGTCCGCCCTGCAATTCGGCAAAGATTTGGTAGTTGGTTTCTGTGCCCTCGTCTTCATTCCGATCATTTCCATTTTTCTACTTATCTCTATTATCGCAGCTCCAGCCGGTATCGTACTCCTGGTTACTTACCTCATTATGCTTTATCTCGCTCAGGGCTTCACTGGTCTTTGGATCGGTAAATTAATTATTAAGAAGTTACTCCGTAGCAAGGGCAATCGTTTCCTCGAAGCCTTACTCGGTATTATCATCCTAGTCTTCGCCGGTATGATTCCTGGTTTCGGCTGGACGATTAGCTTCACCGCTGAAGTCCTCGGTCTTGGGCTAATCCTTCAGAGCATCAATCCTAGCCGTAAACGTATTGCCTGTGCTCAGAGCAGCCAATCTACCGCGGCGGATGGAATTACCGAAGCCGAAGTCGTGAAATCTCAAACTGAGTCATCCACTAAGAAGGCTGCTAAAGCCTCTGACGAGGATACCACTAATACTTCTACTAAAACCTCTGACGAAAAAGCCACCAATCCTTCTGCCAAAACTTCCCCGAAAGGATCCCAAGCTAAGAAGTCATCCGTGACCGACCAGAAAGAAGACTAAACTATGCACGATAGCTGGAAACCGTTTCTACAATCCGAATTCTCCAAGCCTTATTTCCAAGATCTCAGTAAGTTTCTCCACGAAGCCTACCAGACCACCCAAGTGTTTCCAGCTAAGGCGCAAGTCTTCCGCGCCTTCACGACCGACCTCAACTCGGTCAAAGTCGTCATCCTCGGACAGGACCCGTATCACACGCCAGGTGCGGCGCACGGGTTAGCTTTCTCGGTGCCAGACTCGCAGCCGATTCCACCCTCACTCATCAATATCTATAAAGAAATCGACAGCGAGTATGGCCTCCATGCGAACCAGACTGGCAATCTCAAAAGTTGGCAAGAGCAAGGTGTTCTCTTACTAAATAATGTCTTGACTGTCGAGGCTCACAAAGCTGGCTCGCACCGTGGTAAAGGCTGGGAAATCTTCACCGAGGCCACGGTCAGATATCTCAACGAGCAGTGTCCACACCTAGTCTTCTTACTTTGGGGTCGTGACGCGCGCAGCAAGAAATCACTAATCGATCCTAGCAAACATCTGATTCTCGAGTCCGCACACCCTTCACCGCTTTCGGCTTACAATGGTTTCTTCGGCAACGGACATTTTCTCAAAGCCAACGACTTTCTCAACGAACACGGTATGACCGAGATTGATTGGTAATTAAATCGTTATTTTAACCTGGCATTGTTCCGTAATACCTTTTTCTCGGGGCTCCCGGAGGTCACGACCGAATTGTCGAGGATAGCGAGTAGAAAGAAAATGTCATTTTTCTTTCTTGAGCGACACAGACAGACAGCGTAGCGTGCGGATGAGCGCCCGAGACCCGTAACGACGGGCCTGAGCGACACGTCCCGAGAAAAAGTGTATTTACGGAGCGAATCCCAATCCGTTATTGCTTGCCTATCCTCCGGTGAATCTGGCTTAATAATCCGATTTTTACCGATTTTTCGTGCTAGTGCTTGTTAATTTTGGAAAAATTTTGTTATACTCCGCCTAAATAATTTTAATTTATGTGGAGGTATTATGTTTCAAACCATTTTTCCTATCAACCATCATCCCGGATCACAGCGACTGCGCTGGCGCAACTTCTTCATCAGCGCCGGATTTATCATCGGTGCGATTTTTGGCACGCAACTACAGGCTGCGCCGACTTTTGCAGCAAATTGTGATGATGTGAAGTTTATTTTCGCGCGCGGTTCCGGCGAAGAACTGGGCGACGTCAGCTCGCAGGCCTGGACGTCGAGTATCACTTCGCTAATTAGGAATACTAGCTTAGTTTATAGTTTTTACGAGCTCGGTTCGCGCAACTATGGCGGCTATCAATACCCCGCCGTCAGCGTCAGTGGTAGCGCATCCGGCATCGCGAATTTACTCGGTGCCGCCGTTAGCGCCGGTGAAGCTTTTGAATTTGGCCGCAGTGTCGACCAAGGCCGTGGGGAATTAAAAGCTTATATCGACTTCGTCTCTGCTAGCTGCCCGCAGACCAAATTCGTCCTCGGCGGCTACTCGCAGGGCGCTATGGTTGTTTCTAGTATGCTAAGTCAGCTCGATAGCAATAAAATTATTTACGCTGCTACCTTTGGTGATCCGAAACTCTATCTTCCCGAAGGCCAGCCACAAAGCGGTCGCTGGCGTCCGCAGCCCGATGCTTGCCGCGGGGTGAATCTATCAAACTATCGGATCCATGTACCCGATTGCCACGCCTACGAAGGCGTGTTAGGTAGCTACCGTCCCTATCAGCCAGCTAGCTATGTCAACAAGCTCGGTACTTGGTGCAATAAGAATGACATCATGTGTAGCTCTGGTATTAGCATTAACGATCATACGTCCTACGTCTCCGAAGATCTCTACGGCGACGCCGCCGAACATATTCGTGCGAAACTCACTGCGACTTTTCCGAGCGCTGTTATGGATACGAAGCGCAATCTGCACAATCTCGTCTTCCTCTTCGATACTACCGGGTCGATGTCTAGCAGTATTAAGCAATATCGTGCTGAAGCCAAGAAACTTGCCGCCGAGATTTATGCCAGCGGCGGACACGTTGCGCTTTTCGAGTTTCGTGATCTGCAAGAGGAATTTCCTACTCGCCAACTTTGCGATTTTAGCTGTAGCGAAGACGAGTTTAACCAAGCGGTCGATCGGCTCGAAGCGCAGGGCGGCGGCGATTCAGATGAATCACTCCTATCGGCCGTACTCACAGCACTAAATTCTGTCACCTGGCAGACTGGCGCCACTAAGTCGATCGTAGCCCTGACGGACGCCGGCTATCATGATCCTGATTACGACGGTACGACTTATGTCGCCGTCACTCAGCGTAGTCTCGAAATTGATCCAGTTAATCTCTACGTCGTCACCACCTCGAGCAATGAATCGACATATCGGCAACTCACCACTGACACTGGTGGCCGCACCTTTAACCTCTCTAGCGAGATTAGTCTGTCTTCCCAACAGATTTTCGCTCGCCCCGTCGCGAAACTGAGTTTGCCCGAATATCGCAGCAATCCTGGTGAGAATATTACCTTCGACGCTAGTGGCTCTTATAGCCTGAATGACGAGAAGCTTGTTTTTGACTGGGATCTCGATGGCGATAATTTTTTCGAACTTCGAAATGCTAGCTCGGTCATCTCGCGCCCATACTCGACTCCATTTAATGATTTTGTCCAAGTTCGCGTCCGCGATACGCATGGTAGTAGCACGATGTCAGCCAAAGTCATCGTCGCCAGCAATGTCAGCTCGCAGCTCTCGTGCATTAACTATCTCGCTGCGTCCATGACTGTCGAACAAACTGCGCAAATTAACTTTTCTACCGACGCCGATCAAGTTTTGCTCAGCATTAATGACGCAGTCTTAGGCTTTCGCCCGGTCACCAATGGGGCAGGGAATCTTACTGTCGAGAATATTGATGAGGATGCTATCATTACCTTGACGCCATATCGTGATGGTACTCGCGGTATCTCTCGCTCGGCCGCTATTACGAAAGATGGCAAAATCACCATTTCCGACAACCCTGCCAGCGATTATGATGGCACTATAAATCGTGCCCCGTCGTTTTCTACGCTAACCTCCGTAGAACCATCCGAGCTAACCGCTCTCAAAGCTCCCGAGACCGGTGTTTGCGATCGCCGCTATGCAATCTGTGCTGCCTTTTAAACACGATCGCCACCATACGGCTTGTGTTACGTCTTAAATCCTAGTTGCGGTGCGAACTCAGATGCCAATGATCGCCGTACTCGCACTTATAGACACTTAGTTTCGGCGCGCCATGGTCGTACTGCGCGACCAGCGCCGCCGCCTCCGCCTCCTCGCGAGTCGCATAACAAATCTTCTGGGTCTCCCCCACCCAGCATTTCTGCGGTACATGCTCACGATAGACTAAGTTTTTCACTGTGCTATTATACCAGATTTAGCGTAGAAAAGCAATTTTACACATTTTTTCTCATCCTTTTCAAAATCTATGCTATAATAGACATAAGTTAAATAATTAGGTGGATTGGGTGAGCAAACTTGCAGAATACTTAAACCGGCATACTATTGGAAATGTTTTTGATCGTCCGTCGATTTGCGAAGCTTATTCTACCGATCGTTCGATTCTCAAGATTACTCCGCGCCTCGTCGCTGTGCCGGAGACTACTGACGACATTCGTAAACTTTTGCGTTTCGCTGATCAGCTGGCCGCACGCGATTTCTACTTACCAGTCACCGTGCGTGGCAGCGGACTGGATAAGACTGGCGCTAGCATCGGCGATGGTCTCCTGATTTCCATGGAGAAGTTTAATCATATTGAGGAAATCGACATTCGTGGACGTCTGGTGCGGGTGCAGCCCGGCGTCACGCTCGGTGCTTTGAACGAAGCCTTGCGCTTGCAGGGCATGTGGTTGCCGATTGATTACGATCCACGCATCACAATTGGTAGCTTGGTTGCAAATTGTCCGAGCGATAGTGCGGCGCGTCGTTACGGTGGCATTTATCAGTACGTCGAGCGTGCCGAAGTCGTCCTCGCGAACGGCGATCTCGTACAGTTATCGCCCATGGGCTTGTTCGCCGCCGAAGCCAAAGCAAACGAAGACTCTAGCGAAGGTACTCTCTATCGCAAGATCAGTAAGATTCTTGATAAATATGATGACATGATTCTCGATCGCTCTATGCGTCCGTTCGATGCTCTTGGCTATGCCAATATCGTCAAGGTTCGCGAGCAGCGCTCAGTGAATCTCTTGCCGTTAATGTTTGCTTCTCAGGGCACACTGGGGATTATCTCCGATATTATCTTGCATCTCGAACCGGTTGGTCCGGAGTCGCGCCGTCTCCTGGCCTCGTTCCATGATCTGAAGTCCGCTCAGCGTTTCCTGAATTTCGCTTGCGATCTCGAGCCTGCTACCGTGAAGATTTGCGATCTCCGCATCATCGAGAACGCTTCTGATCGTGGTAAGAAGCCCGATCTCTTCATTCGTAAGATTGGTCGCGGTATCTTGGCGGTGATTGATTTTGGCTACGGTAAGCTTCGCACTCGCCAGCGTATCAAGCGCTGTCTCGAGGCGCTGCCTCCTGGTACTTTTTATGTCGAGGAAACTCCCGAGAATCAAGATGCCTTCCAATGTGTCGATAATGCCTTGCTGACTTATCTTAATAATGACGAGGGTGGCGAGCGCACGCCGATTCTTGACGATGTTTTCGTGCCGAGCATGCACTTCAGCGATTTTCTCGATGGCTTGCAAGTTCTCGAGCAGACGCTCGGACTCGAATTGCCAGTTTTTGGCTCCTTCGCTACGTCTAATTATTTCGTGCGCCCCGACCTTGACTGTCGCTCGGTCGATGATCGCAAGAAGACGATCGATTTCATCCGCCTCTATACGCAGCTGGTGGAGTCTTGCCATGGTTCGCTCACTGGTAATGGTCCCGAGGGCCGCGTCAAGGCGCTCATGCTGACCAAGACTCTCAGTGATGAAGAATTCGAGCTCTACTCCGCCATCAAGGAAGCTTTCGATCCGCACAATATTCTCAATCCGAAGGTCAAGCTCGGCGCCGAGGTAAAAGACACCGTGCGGCATCTCCGCACCGAAGAGCTCGGCGGCATCTCTACGGTCTAGCAAACCACCGGAGATTGTGCTATAATAGCCCCATGAAGATTACAACCAAGAAATTATCTGATACCAAGGTAGAGGTCAAGGTTACTCTTGATGCTGCCGATTTGAAAATCGCTCGCGACAAGGCTCTCGCGCGTTTCGCCGCTAATCTTAAAGTTCAAGGTTTCCGCAAGGGCAAAGCTCCAGTCGCCATGGTCGAGCAGCACGTCCCCGAGAACGAGATCAACAGCGAGACTATTGAGATTGCTGTTCGCTCGAGCGTCCCGGAGGCTTTCGCGAAGGAGAAGCAGCCGCCGATCGCCATTGAGAATGTTAACGTCACGAAATACGTCCCGAACGAGAGCGCTGAGTATACCGCTACTGCCGAAGTTCTACCCGATGTAAAACTTGGCGATTTCAAGAAGCTCAAAGCCGAGATGAAGGCCGTCGAGCCAACCAAGGCCGATGTCCAGGAAATCGTCGACAATATCGTCAACGCCTATGGCGAAAAAGTTGTAGTCAAGCGCGCCGCCCAAGAAGGTGACGAGGTTATTATCGACTTCGTCGGCAAGCGTGACGGCGAGCCTTTCAAGGGTGGTTCCGCGAAGGATTACCATCTCGTTCTCGGCTCTAAGCAATTTATTCCAGGCTTTGAAGAAGGTATCGTCGGTCACGGCTCTGGCGACAAGTTCGATCTCGAGCTCATCTTCCCGAAGACCTATCACGAGAAGACTCTCGCCGGTCAGAAGACCGTTTTCGAAGTCCTCGTCAAGCAAGTTAATGAGATTCAGAAGCCGCAGGAAGACGATGCGCTCGCCGAGAAATGTGGTTTCAAGACCATGGATGAGCTCCGTGCCGATATCAAGAAGAATCTCGAATCACAAAACCGTCACCGCGCGCTCGAAGAATATCGTGACGCTCTCGTCTCTGAACTCGTCGCTGCTTCGAAAGTTTCTGCCCCAGAGATTTTGATCAATGATCAGCTCCGCTTCATCAAGGATGACATGCGCCGCAACGCCGCTACTCGTGGTATGCAGCTCGAAGATTTCATCGAAGCTGCCGGTCAGAAATTCGAAGATTGGGAGAAACAAGCTCGTGAAGTCGCCGAGCAGCGTGTCAAATCTTCGCTCGTCCTCCAGATTCTCGCTCGTGAGCAGAATATCATCGCTTCCGACGAAGAAGTCAGCGCCAAGATCGCCGAGCTTCGCGACCTCTATCAGAAGTCAAAGGAAGCTATTGCGAACCTCAAGAAGCCGGAAGTCCGCCAGGATATCAAGAACCGTCTCACTATTGATAAAACCGTCGACTTCCTCGTCGCTTCGAACCAAAAAGATGAGAAGAAGTCCAAAGCTGCTGCCGCGAAGAAACCCGCCGCGAAGAAGACTGCGAAATAACTCTGCTCTGTAAAGTCCCCCGCCCTCGGGGGACTTTCCGCACAAAGATATTTCTCATGCTATAATGAGATTATGCAGAATTTCGAATCTCCTCATCACCCTACCTCCGAATCTAATGACTGGGACATGAGCCAAGTCCCGTTCGCCGGCGACGCGCTAGCAGAGCAGGCCGAGGCAAATCTTGATCCTGCCGAGCAGGCCATCGAGAACGTCCGTTACTGGGGTCAGGCTTATAACGATCTCGAGGCTCAGTTTATCCAATACCGTGAAACCGTCGATCTTAACGATCCGAAAGCCCGCTCTGGCTACAAGACCATGCTGCGCCGCTATGAGGAGGAAGTTCATAACGTCTGGGGCTACATGGAAGACGCTACTCAGGCCGCCCATATCTATAATCGTCTCGGCGATCCCTACTCTCGCTCCGCCGCTCAGGGAATTGATATCCCTGGCGGGGCCGAGGGCGCCACTATCGAGGCTTCCTCAAGTATTTTCTACGCCGATCGTGTAAGCGCTCTGCAAAGTGCTATCCGAGACGATACCTCTCTTACTCCTGAAGAAGCCAAGGAGCGCAATGCTCTGATTCGTAGCACTTGGAGCAAGGTGCTCGCGCGCATCGAGGCCAATCAAGACATTGCCGAGCGTCGCAAAGACCCCGAAGCCCATTTTTACTATTGTAACGAACTACACGACAACCTCATTCGGCATCTTAATCAGCTGAACGACCTTGCCCAAAGCTATCACCTGGACCCTTTTACTCCACGCAATTTTATCACTAACGACCGCAATTATGTCAGCCAGCGCGACCGCAATGGTGATTATCACGCCCGCGTTGAGACCGACCGTAGCATCGTAGACTACTATTTTCGCCAAGTTTTCTCAAGTGATTACGCTAAGATTGACTATAAGACTAGCCGCGACCTCGGCATTTCGACATATTAGACCAATTTGTGAGAAAATAGGCAGGTGAATTCGTCAACTAAGTGCAACACTCAGAATAGAATACTTCAGCCGGAGTC
>CAYOSC010000019.1:0-15181 GCA_964406525.1 uncultured Candidatus Saccharibacteria bacterium
GATATGTGGCTTGGAACGGTCAAAATTTGCCATTCTTTCTCCTTTTAATTATTATCTTGTCAGAGCACTAATATCAACCAGCTCCAACTCTACTTATATATAATATCGGATTTCGCTAGAGTTGTAAAGAGGGAAAATGGCTGTTTTGCGGAACGGTAAATCTTGGGGCGGTATGACCAATAGCGCAACACAACGACAAGGGGCCACCATAAAATGGTGACCCCGTTTCGATACGCTTGAATCTTTACAACCTTGCTGTGTAGCATTGTTCACTATCTCTTGATCATAATTTCGGGCAGCCGGGCGTAGATGCGAATTTCGTAATGGTAGGGATCTTCCTCGATCGGCTCAATTTGCTCGACGATGTAAGTCACGCCGTTGCCAGCCTGACCAACGCCAATTGCATCACGCTTAAAAGTGTCCTCGCCGACTTTAGCTACGACCGAGAAATCGCCGTCCGCTTCTACCGTGTATGATATTCTGCCCTCGATTTCATAGAGCACCGAATCTGTTCGGAGGTTGATAACGGTGATCCGACGGACGATCTGGAACTCATCGGCGTCGTTCTTGAGCTGCATGGTCACGTTGTTCGCCTGCGAACAACCGACTAAAGTGATCAGTATTGCCAACATCATCAAAATAGGTAAGGCTCATTTCTTCATGGTAGTCTCCTTTCTGCAAGGCCTGGTAATTGTTTAGATCGGTCATGTGAGCTCTTTGCTATCGATTTGACGGGCAAGATTGCGTTCAAGCTATGAAGGTCCTAGGTGAATTAGGTTTTCTCATACTGTGAGAGATTTTTCGAACAGAGATCAGATTGGCCTGTTCGCATTCACGCTATCTTTTCATTGTAGCACACTTTTGGTAAAATGTCAATGGTTATTTGGCAAAGTGGCGATTTTAGCAAATTTACTGTTCACAAAGTTCACTTTTCATGTTATAATATGGGAAGTGTACTTTAATAATTCTGAGGAGTTGATATTAGATGCAGGCAACAGAGACGACCGGCACCTTGGTGCATCCTTTGAGGCCACGGCTGGAAAGGTTACTGTATGAACTGGCGGATCAGAGCGAGCGGCACCGCGTTACTAGGCGTGATGTGAAGGAAGATTCGCGTTTCCCAGGCATCACCATGATGTTGGGTATTTTTGGGGTCAAGAAATTCGACGATATTCTGGAGGAGCTGGAGCTCTGGCCAGAGCATCCGTCGGACGACTGCTTGATTTGGTCGCTGCGGCGGTTTTACATTCAAAACGGTCGCGCGCCGACCCTTCAGGATGCCAGGTATGGCAACTTACCCTACAGCAGAAGTATCTATGTGCACCGCTTCGGATCCTGGAATCAGGCGCTGATAGCGGCAGGTATACCCTGCCTGAAGCCCCGGGGAGGCTGGGCGAATCATGACCCGCGTTGGGACGACGTGACATTGGAGATGATAGTTCAGTATTTCCGCGATACGTTCGGCGGACAGGGCTGTCTACCAACTGAGGGGGACTACGCTGCGGGTGGTTATCTTTATCCATTGTCTGTTTGTATCAGAGAATGCGAGACATGGGAAAATCTGTCGCAATTGACCGGGCTGCCGATGGCGCTGCAGTTTCAGAAGCGGCCAGAGGCCCTGCGGGCAAGCGGTGACGAGATGTTGTTCTACCTGCTGGAGCGGTATTGGGACGAGCAGACTTTGCCAACCATGGCCGCATACAATACGTCGCATCCCAAATATTCTGCTCAGGCGTATTGCAAGAGATTTGGCAGTTGGCGCAACACGGCGAAGCTGCTGGGCTACCGGCTGGCGTCTGATCCGGAGGATTTGAGCGATTTGCGCGATACAGTACTACTGTATCTAATGATTCGCTATGAAAGCACCGGGATTCTACCTACGGCAAAAGAGTACAAGGCTAGCAATCCGGAATACAGCTATGAGCTGTGCATTAAGTTGTGCAAGACTTGGCGTCGAACGGCGAAGATGGCCTATTTGACGCTGGCGGCGGACAGTGCCAAATCTGCCAATGAGCAGGCAGTGACGCTGGACGCGAAGAGTAGCCAAGCTGCTTAGGCGGAAGCTCCTCAAAAAAATCGAACCCCTTGGCGTCGCCAAGGGGGATTTTTGTGGAGAAAGCCTCCTACACATTGGGGAGGCTTCGTTGGTATGAGATCTATAGTGGCAGGGGACTAAACCTGCGGCAACTGGCCAGTGCAGCAGAATTCCACAGCAGCCTTAGCGTGGATCTTCATGGATTCGAAGAATACTGGTCGCGGCAGCTCGGGGTGCTTGGCACGGATCCGCTCGCCAAGGTTGCGCTGGACGGAGGGCTTGATCAGCTGCTCCAGCTCGGTACAGCCAAGAACAATTCCCCGTGCTCCATTATAGATCAGTCGTTCGATGAGACGCTCGAGATAATCGCACGACTTCTTAACGCGACGACCCTTGCAGAGCTCGTCAAAGATGATACTATTGATCTTTTCCTGTTCGGCGACATTCGGCAGGAGGACTCGAGCACCGGATTTTTCCAGGCGTTCACACATGAATCCCTTGGACATAGTGAACCCCGTGCCAAGCAGCGCGATACTGTTAAGCTGCTCACGTTTGATCGCCGCTGCGAGACAGTCGCCGATGTGGATTAGCGGTACGTTTGGAAACTCGCCGACATCGCTGCCCCAGAGGGCGTAATGCAGGGTATTAGAGCAGATAAGGAAAGCCTCGACCGATGTGTCCAGGAGCATGCCATGCATGACGGCGGAAAGCTTGCTAGCAATAGCTAGCCAATCATCGGCTTGCATCCAGTCGCTGATCTGCTGAAACTCCAGATTGCGCATCGCCATCGGCGCACAGTACAGGCCGCCGAGCCGCTGGTTGACGCCGTCGTTAATCAGTTGATAATATTCGGCGGACGATTGATAGCTGGTACCCATGATAAGGCCAAGGGGATGCAGCTGAGGTTTGGTTGGAACTGAACTACTCATAAAACTACCTCCAGAGACAAGATTTGCCAACTCTTAAGGTGCATGTGGCGCGCTAGGACCTTATGATCTGATGTTTAGCGCACTACAGATTGAACCTCAGAGAGGCTTATATTTACATTGTAGGATAATTTTGACATGAAGTCAAGATGTGGATCCGCGTAAGTGTTTCGGTATAAAATTAATTATACTATCATGATTGAGGATTATATAGTATACATCCGATACGCCAGAAAGCTCGGCTGGCTATTTCTTTTGCCTCCCTTGCTTTGGAGCGGTCTCTCCTTTTATCTCGGCGATTTGGTCGCGCAAGAAGGCAGCCTGTTCGAAATCAAGATTAGCGGCGGCAAGTTGCATTTGCGACTGGAGCTCTTTGATGAGACTAGGGATTTCTTCGGGCGGGACTCGCTTGAGGTCGAGCTTGGTGGCTTCTTCTTTTTGCGGAATGATGGCGCGCAAGCCGGCGCCAATTTCTTTTTTCACAGAACGAGGAACAATGCCGTTTTTCTCGTTATATTCTTGCTGGATTTCGCGGCGGCGCATAGTCTCGCTAATGGCTTTGTTCATGCTTTCGGTAATGGTATCGGCATACATGATAACATGGCCTTCGACGTGGCGAGCGGCGCGCCCGATAGTCTGGATGAGAGCGCTTTCGGAACGCAAGAAGCCTTCTTTATCAGCGTCAAGAATCGCCACCAACGATACTTCGGGTAAGTCCAAGCCTTCGCGCAATAAGTTAATTCCGACTAGCACATCATAAACTCCAGCGCGCAAATCGCGCAGAATATCGCCGCGCTCGAGCGTATCAATATCGGAATGAATATAGGCAACTTTAATATCACGCTCTTTGAGATAGTCGGTTAAATCTTCGGCCATGCGTTTAGTGAGAGTAGTGACGAGCGTGCGCTGACCTTTGTCGATACGCTTGTCGATTTCGTCCATTAAGTTTTCGATTTGTCCTTCGCTGGGACGAACTTCGATTTCGGGGTCGAGCAAACCAGTAGGGCGAATGACTTGTTGGGCTGGCTCGGGAGAATGTTCGAGCTCGTAAGGTCCCGGAGTGGCCGAAACATAAACAGCATGCTTAATATGACTTTGGAATTCAGTAAAAATCAACGGACGGTTGTCCATAGCGCTCGGCAAACGAAAACCATATTCAACTAAAGTTTCTTTGCGGGCATGGTCACCATTATACATACCACGCACTTGCGGTAAGGTCATGTGACTTTCGTCGACCAGCAAAAGGAAATCCTCGGGGAAAAAGTCAATGAGCGTGGCGGGCGGCTCACCAGCTTTGCGACCGTCAAGATGACGTGAGTAATTCTCGATGCCTTTCACGAAACCAGTTTCTCTCAGCATTTCGAGGTCGTACTTGGTACGCTGACTGAGGCGCTGCGCTTCGAGATATTTTTGGTGTTTCTCGAAATATTTCATGCGTTGCTCAAACTCAGCCTCGATACTGGTAATCGCACGCTCGAGCTGGTCTTTCGGCGTGGCGTAGTGAGTGTTCGGGAAAATATGGATGCGGTCGGGTTTCTCGCGAGTCTCGGCAGTGAGCGGGTCAATAATGCGGACATTCTCAAGTGTATCGAAACCAAACTCAAACCGATAGCCCCATTCCCCACCGGCTGGGAAAAGGTCAACCGTATCACCCATCACGCGAAAATTGCCGCGCTCAAAAGCGAGGTCGTTACGATGATATTGCATGGCGATAAGGTAGATAATGAAGTTTTGCTGGCTTAACGAATCGGCGGCTTGGGTAGTGGTGCTAATAAGCGGAGCGTTTGGCATGGTCTCGGGCGAAGCTTGCGCCAGAATAGCGCTCAAGGCATCCTCGCCGACGACTTGCCAGACGCCGTTTTGTTTCATCAGCGGAAGCGACATCTCGGTGTAATGGTCGGGCGAGCCAATACCGTAAATACAGGAAACGGACGCCACAACAATGGTGTCGGGGCGAGTTAAGAGTGCGACAGTAGCGGCGTGGCGCAAACGGTCAATTTCTTCGTTGATAGCGGAATCTTTTTCGATATAAGTATCAGTACTGGCAATATAAGCTTCTGGCTGATAATAATCGAAGTAAGAGACGAAATAATGGACTTCATTCTTCGGGAAAAACTCGCGAAACTCGGAATATAATTGCGCAGCGAGAGTCTTATTATGTGCCAAAATTAAAGTGGGGCGCTGATAATACTGAATCAGATTCGCCATGGTGAAAGTTTTGCCAGAACCAGTAACGCCGAGAAGTGTCTGCTCGCGTACGCCTGCATCGAGCCCCGCCGCAAGTTGGGCGATGGCTTGAGGCTGGTCGCCGGTGGGCTGGTACTTAGAGACTAACTCGAACTTAGGCATAGTTATATTATAACACACAAGAAAATACCCCGGCCAAAGTGCTGGTCGGGGCTGGAATAGCAATAAGACTCACTATTCACGATGATAGTTCTACCTTTAAGCCTCTTTAATACCCCCCCCCCGGAAGGTTTTGCGTCGCGTCGCCAGTGGGTGCCGTAACAGGTTCACTGCGGGCAGTGGCGCCCTCGGCATCTACGACCTCCGGATGTTCAAGGATATACTTAACTTTTTCGATGACATCGTCCCTGCATGCGGAATAACTGTCGGCGATTTCGATCGTAAGTCGATAGCCCTTGGCATAAATTTCCTCTGTAACGCCAGGGACATGCTTGCGAATGTACAGCATCAGTCGCAGAACTTTGTCCACGCCGATACGTAGCGGATCCCATCTGGGACTGCCCAGGTACGATTCGTAGCCACCACCGATGAAGCCGTAGCCGACGTAGAAATCAGGGGCAATAGCCTCGGTCATGGTGAAATCGACCCGGCTATGGTTGTTGGGAAAGCAAGATTCCACTGCGATGTGGGGCTCGTTGCTCTGAGACGTTGTCTTTTGGTTCTTAGCCATAGAATGGTGCCTCCTTTTAAGTCCGTAGACTGATGATTGAACTAGGGGCTGATATTTCCACCCTCGATATCGACCAGCATGGGCAAATATTGAGGGTGAAAACATCTTCAGAACTATCTGTAACAGTACTTAACTACGCCGTTATTCACATAGTTATGTCTTCATTGTAGCACACATGATTAGATTTGTCAATAGGTTTATGGTAAAATTCGACTTTTTGCAATTATTATGTTGGCGCTCTTAAACAGCAGGGCTGTGTAGCACATTTACGGAAAAGTACCAAGCACTAGCGGGAAGAAACTTTGGGGATTTTAGAGGTATTTTTAACGCTAATGGTTGTAATTTTGAAAAAATTTGTAGTAGAATGGAGGTATAGTCTGGCGAGAGCCATGTACTTTAATATATAGTTGGATGCAGGAAAATCGAAAATCTCAAGGAGGAGATAAAATGTCAGCTCAAGAGCACCGAAAGCCCTATGTGAAACTATTCATAGTCTTTTGCATGACGCTAGCGCTAGCCGGCTGGCTAACGTACAGCGAAGCGAGTGCGATACCTACTAGCACCGATAGTTTGCAACCCGGTACTACATTCGAGGGCGGGGAGGCCTACTTTGCGAGCAGTGTGACAGTTAGCGACGCCGTAATTAGCAAAAATACGGACATGTTGGAGCTAAATCTCGCGCAAGAAAGTAACGATCGAGTTTATACGATGCTAGACGAGGCGATGCCGCCACTACAGAATGACGAGACGCAGAAGTATTATTATACGAATAGCGGTAGTTCCTTACAACAGGTGGTACAGAGCCTGCGCAAGCAGAGGTATGAATCGGCGGTCGGGTTCCGCAGGACGGGAGAGAAGCTCTACGATTACACAAACTTTTTACCTTCTAGGGTGCATGCGACGTCTTCGTACCGGCGGGCTTTTGCAGAGCGGGGCGGTACGCTGTCGATCCATAATCACCCAAGTAATTCTCCGTTCTCAGCGAAAGATTTACATACAGCGGCAAGCCTCGGCACGCCGATCGCGATGGTAATATCCGACCGTTATATCTACACTGTGCAGCCGCTAGGAGACAGTTGGGGTGATCCGGAAGCGATCCAAAATTATTACACCAAGCAAATTGAAGCTTACCAAGCGATGATCGCAGACTACCGGGAGAGTATCAATGAATCTTTTGTGGCAGAGGAGATTTTATCAGCAGCGCCGCTCCCGGATGACGGGAGCTATAAATGGTTTTATAGAAATGAGATTCGGCAACAGTTGCTAAGTGGAAAAACTGAGAATATAACAGTACCAGAAGGAATCTGGAGTATGGACAAGGCGATGGAGCGGGTGGCGGAAAAGTTTAACCTCCTATATACTCGGGTAGAGACGGATAAGTTTAAATATAATGATGACCTCTTCACGCCCATCATGCAGACGGCGTATGCGAAATATTACCTGTCGGCAGCTTCTCCGGTGTTAAAATTCAGGGGGAGGAGCAATGCATACTTTTCGTTGGTGTATCCAACTTAATATAGATGGGGCGCGGGTATTCTGCGCCCATTTTTTTGGAACTGCAAAGTTCTGGAGTGAGGTTGAGATGATTATTTGTGACCTGAGAATAAGTGTTGTTCGCGATTGTTCCTACAATCGGGCTGGGCGGCTCTAGATTATGAGGCGCTGCCGAGTAAATCTAGTAGCTCAGCTTCGGTAATCACGGGAATGCCGAGCTTGGCGGCTTTGTCGGTCTTGCCTTTGCCAGGTTTGTCACCGGCGATTAGGGCGGTGGTAGTCTTTGTGACACCGCCGGTGACCGTAGCGCCGAGATTACGCAGGTGGTCTTCGGCTGCTTCCCGGCCCATACTGACGAGCGTGCCGGTCACGACGTAGCTTTTGCCGACGAGCGGGAGGCCGTCTAGCTGGACTGGCTCAGGCTTCACGCCTAGTTCCCTAAGTTCGTGGAGCATTTTGAGATTATCTTCATCGGCGAAATAAGCGAGGATTGACTCAGCGACAACCTTGCCAATGTCGGGAAGGGCTAGCAGCTCCTCCTCGGTAGCATTCTCAAGCTTCTCGATACTGCCAAAATTGCGCGCGAGTGTAATAGCGGTCTGAGTGCCGATATGACGAATGCCGAGGGCAGTGATAAATTTACTGAGTGGCGGAGTCTTACTCTGCTCGATAGCGCTAACGAGATTCTGAGCAGAAAGCGCCGCGAAACGTTCGAGCTGCGAGACTTTATTGACGGTGAGACGATAGAGATCAGGGATACTAGAGACGAGACCAGAATCAACGAGGGCGACGACGTTTTTCTCACCGAGACCGTCGATATTGAGAGCGGGCTTGGAAGCATAATATTCGATCGCGCGTTTGAGAATGAGATCAGAGTTCTCACCCTTGACGCGATAGACCACTTCTCCCTCGGGACGCTCGAATTCGAGCTCTGGATATTGCTCATGGAGCGCCTGAGCGTAATCGAACGGCACAGTATCGGCGGGACGGAGGGTAGTAAGAACTTCCTTCACCTGCGGAATAATATCGCCGGCTTTATAAACGATTACGGTGTCACCAATCCGGACATCGAGACGAGCGATCTCGTCGGCATTGTGTAAGCTAGCATGGCGGACGACGCTACCGGCGAGCTGGACGGGATCAAAAATCGCAACTGGCGTAGCCGCGCCAGTACGACCGATTGAGATGACGATATCTTTAACCTTGGTAGTGGCTTCCTCGGCGGGAAACTTGAAGGCGACAGCACCGCGCGGAGTCTTGCCAGCGATGCCGAGCTTTTGATACAGTTTGCGGTCGTTAATCTTGATGACCATGCCGTCAGTATTGAATGGCAAAGTCTTACGATAATTCTCAAGATGTTGAATCTCCTGGAAGACTTCTTCAATCTTCGTAAAGACTTTATCCTCACCAGAAGTACGGAAGCCGAGCTCGCGGAGCTTAGCATAAGCTTCGCTGTGTTTCGGCAAGTTCGGAGTAACGAGGTCGTAAGCCATAAACTTGAGCTTGCGACTGGCAGCAATCTTCGGATCGAGCTGGCGGATACTACCGGCGGCGAGATTGCGCGGGTTTGCGAAAGGTTTCTCGCCGGCGCGCTTTTGCTTCTCATTCAGCTCATCGAAATCTTTCTTAAAAATTACAATTTCCCCACGCGCTTCGACATGGCCCGACTCCGGAATGCGCAGCGGGACGTTCTCGATCGTGCGAACATTGTTCGTGACGTCTTCACCGACAAGGCCATCGCCGCGCGTCACAGCCTGGACGAGGAGGCCGTCTTCATAATGCAGTGCGCAAGCCAGGCCGTCCATCTTGATATCGGTAAAGAATTCGGAAATGCGACCAATGAGCTTCTCGTTGCTTGCTACCCATTCGCGAACTTCATCCTCGGAGAAAACATCGGCGAGAGAAATCATCCGCTCGGCATGCGTGACTTTCTCAAACTTATCGAGAGCCTTGCCAGCGACGCGTTGAGTCGGCGAATCGGGCGTGATGAGCTCAGGAAATTGTTTCTCTAGCTCGGAAAGCTCGTGTTTGAGCGAATCCGCCGCAGCTTCGGACATGATAGATTCATCTAAAACATGATAATGGTACCGATATTCATTAATCAACTCGCGCAGTTTCGCGATGCGCTCTTCAGCATTAGCTCGATTCACTTTTTACCTCCACAAAACTAATATTATTATAGCACGGTATTCCATCACATTGCGTAAATACGCTTTTTCCTCGGGACGTGTCGCTCAGGCCCGTCGTTACGGGCTTCGCGCACTGCATGCTCGCTCGTAAGCTCCGCACCCCCGAGAAAAAGGCATTTACGCAACATAATGACATCAGCTATTTTTCTTGATAGTCGAGCAGCCAGCGATAATAACGGTAAAGATAAGTCGTAGCATAAATAAACACGAAGCACGTCACAACCAGCATGCAGAACGAGACGATTGGCACACCATAGATCCATTCCCACATGCTCTTGAACCATAAGTCGAGTAGGATGATTGGCGTCATGACAATGACGTAGACCATAGCGATTACAATTAACATATAAAACACACGAATGATAAACTTCGTGCGGCGGCCGGCCATGAGGTCGGAGGCGGAGAAAAGCGCGCGCAGAGGGTAAACGCCCGGAGCGGTGACGGCGACGAGAGCGATGAGCGAGCTGGAGAAAAGGTAGACAGAAATCAGAATCATCAACGCGGCGAAGATAAAATAAAGTAAGGCATAGAAAGGCGTCGATAAGAAATCGGTGGCGACGGCGGCCGAATAAGTAATAATGACGAGCATGATCGGAATCGCTTGGATGAAAATCACTACAAAAACTAAGAGCGTAGAGATTAAAGGCGCGAGTGCGTTGTAGAGACCGTCGCGGAGCTTCGGTTTGCCACCGGCGATAAAATGACGCACGAGATAAATCGTCACGAGCCACATGATGAGGAAGAGTAGTAGCATGAAGACAACTTGCACTTCGCCCATGCCACTATCGAGGCCGCCAGTGGTGATCGTAGACATGAGCAGGAGGCCAGCTTTAGCGAGGTTGCCAATATTACCATTCGCGAGCTGAGCGCTAGATTCATCAATCGAATCTTGGAACTGCTGGTAGAGATCTTCGCTAAACAGCCCGACTAGGACGATATACGCGACCGTCATGATGGCGATGAAAGGCAAAAAAGTCTTCCAATGCTTGAAAATAAATTGAAAAGTCGTCATGGCGTGGTTTAATAGGCCGGGGGTCTTGGTCTGACGCAGATAATCTTCGCGATAAGAGCGACGGAAAGTCCGGTGAAGCTTGACCCGGCCAGAGCGGAAATCGCGCCATTTGGCCTGGAGTTTTTTTATGCCTCTCTTGAGACGGCGGAGCAGCTTCGACCTCGGCATTTTAGAAACTGTTTTTGCCATGCTCGAGCCTTTCGATGCGTTTTTCGATAGAAGGGTGAGTACTGAAGAGCTGATTAATCTTCCCTCTGCGGAGAGGGTTATTAATGAAAAGTGCCTCCGTGGCGGGGTTCTGATGACGCATCGGCTGAGCATGCGTATCGAGCTTCTTGAGGGCGGAGATCATTGCTTCAGGATAGCGCGTGATTTGGGCGGATGAAGCGTCAGCTAAATACTCGCGCTCACGCGAGATCGCCAACTGCGCAAGCGAGGCCGCTAGCGGCGCTAGGAATGAGACTAGAAATAGCACGACGAGCCCAATCGGGCTATTATCATCACTGTCATTACGATTCGTATACATGATCATGCGCACGCTGAGGTCAGTAATGTAACCGACAATGCAGACTAGGCCAAAAGTAACCATTGAGACACGAATGTCATAGTTCTTGACGTGAGACATCTCGTGCGCCATGACCGCCGAAAGTTCCTTATTATCCATAATATCGAGTAGACCGGTCGTAGCAGCGACCATAGCGTGCTTCGGATCGCGACCGGTAGCGAAAGCATTGGGCGCCGGATCGTCAATGATATAAACTTTCGGCATGGGCAGACCGGTAGCGATTGAAAGATTCTCAACGGTATTATAGAGACGGGGATTGTCTTTTTTCCTGATCTGCTTAGCGCCCGTCATCATGACGGCGAGCTGAGCGGAAAGAAAATATTGGACAACAGCATAAACAATCGCCACCACGAGTATCCAGATCGCGATCGCCCAATCGTGCATGAAATAAGCGATCAGCCAGCCGATCGCGCCGATCAACAAGACAAAAAACAACATGATGAACACGGTATTACGTTTGTTGGCGGCAATTTGCTTGTACATTGGTTTTCTTTAAAATCTGCTTGCCCACCCAAGCAGATTAACATTCCTCGCTAATTAGAATTTGACTTCGGGAGCTTGTTCGATTTTGGCTTGTTCAGCTTCAGGGACTTCAAAATAATCACGTTTCTTAAAATGACCGACGAGATTGTTAATGATATTCGATGGGAACATCTTGATCTTAGTATTAAGCTCCTTGGCGCCAGCATTGTAGTAGCGACGAGCAGCCTGGATCTTGTCCTCGACGTCTTGGAGCTGGAGTTGGAGCTGCTGGAAGTTAGTATTAGCTTTTAACTCTGGGTAAGCTTCGGCGATCGCAAAGATTTTCGACAGAGCACCTTCAAGTGAACGTTCGGCTTCGGCGGTATCTTTAACATTTTTTGCACCCATGACGGCTGCGCGAGCCTTCGTGACGTCTTCAAAGGCGCTCTTCTCGTGAGTAGCGTAACCTTTGACAGTCTCGACAACATTCGGGATGAGATCGGCACGATACTTGAGCTGAACGGTAATATCCGACCAAGCTTCATTCACGCGCTCATCGAGCTTCACTAAACTATTATAAGTTCCCCAAATCGCTGCGATCAAAATCACGATCACTGCGATGATGATAATTGCTACTATCAAGCCTGTGCTCATCTCAAATCTCCTTAGATAATGTATATATTATATATGACAAAAGGGGTTTTGTCCATGGTTCTAGATGGCTTGAGATTAGATCATACCGAGAGATTCGAAGACGGTGCTGAGCACACCGAGACCAGCGAGGACACAGACAATAATGATGTAGATAATGAGGTAACAGAACTGAGAGCGAGCGAAGTTGCGGAGATTGACATTATGCGCCATGAATGCGAAGCTAATACAGATAATCCAACCGACGACCGGGATGGCGAAGAGGAATTCATAGCCGAAATAGCCCCACATACCGATGGGTTCATACTCGGCCGGGATCGAAAGGTCGTATTGTGTGCGCGAGGCGGCAGCGATGTTTTTAGGTTTGCTGGTAGATTTCTTGGCGCAAGTTTTGCAAGAAGATTTCGCAGTGGTTTTGGCGGCCATTAAATAAGCTCCTTTGAAGTGTTAGTGTTTGATTAAACTTATTTTAAGTATAAGCTTTTTACGGAAAAAGTCAAGGTTTCCATTAAAGGCTGCGAGATTTTCTTGATGATAGCTGTTTTTCTGCGGTGGTTTTTATGCGATTACTAGGGGAGTTTGATGTAAAAATAACCTTTTTAGAGCAAAAAGGTTACGCGAAGATGAAACTTATGCTATAATCAGGGCACAAAGAGAGGTAAAATATGACAGAAGATGCAAAGAAGCATTCTGTGTCGGGTAGCGATGCAGAAAATACAGAAGAAAAGGGCCGGGCAAAAGATGAGAAAGTAGACGAGGTGGAGGCTACCGAGAAGTCGGAGGACGCGCAGGAGGAGAAGACGGATAAAGCTGACGAAACTCCTATGGAAGCTTCTGAGGAAAGTGCGGAGGAAGATGGTGATAAAGATGCCGTTGAGGATTCCGATGATGGAGAAGCTGATGCCACTAGTGATGAAAATGATGAAGATGAAGATGAAGAGAATGATGATTCGGAGAAGGCTAATGATGAGAAGCCAACCGATACAATCGAGATCGAGATAAAGGGGAGTAAGGTTAATCACGAAGAGTTTCAGGCGGAGGTGCGCGAGCAAATTGAGAATTGTAAGTTTGAGATTATCGCATCACTGCAAGACAAAATCCATGACGAGCTACAACACTTCGAGAAGCAGGCACGCAGACTAGAGCGCCGGCGCCGCTCGGGAGTAATTGTACGGGATATCATTATATTGATTCTCGCGGCGATGGTTGGTTTCTTAGCATACTGTCTGTACGATGCGGAGTATTTTGATTTCCTGAAGCCGAAATGTGAGCAAGAGAACAATTGCGAGGTAGCCGTCCAGCAGAAAGATCCTGAGGTGAAAAGTCCAGAGTGGTACAAGCAAAATTATAGCTATCTGTTTGAGAGCTTGCAGACGAAGCTAGATGCAGATAAAGTGAGTGCTTACTATATGTACACTGACGACCACAAGGTAAGCGAAATGCAGCCGGAATACTTGCTGAGCATGGCATATAATCGGCTAAACTCGAGCACGACTTATGATTCGAGCGAAGGGATCGTGGTGCCGGCGAATGACTTACGGCAAGCATATATCGATCTAGTCGGCAATGCAAATGACTTTGTCAAGGCGAATTTCAATTATCATTGCGCGAACTTCCAGTACCGGAAGGAATCAGATGATTTCATGGCGAAGAGTTTGCTCTGTGCTGATACGGCTGATCGTAAAATCTTGGAGGAGATCGACGAGATTCACGAAGAAGGCAATGCGTTGTATATCTTGACGACAGCGACGATTTACGACAAGACGAATAACAGTTTCTACAGCTTCGATAATCTGTTCAAGCCGGCCGTGAAGAATGTGAGTGAAGATGATTTCGCGAGGAATAAAAGTTTGCTGAATCAATACCAATATCAGTTCAAGAAGGTGGATAGTAAGTATTATTTTAGCGGAGTGATTAAGCTGAAGTAAGCTAGCCCGTCGCAGCGGCACGGTGAGTGTCGACGGTTGATTCTTTTGCGGAATAGTTATATAATGCAGGCATGTCCGAGAAAGATCAAGTTGGTAAAGATACTGTTCTTCCCTACGATGCAATGCTATATCAGCTCTGCGAGGAGGCGGGGATTAAGCTGGAATTCTTGTGTACGAACTGGGTGCGGCGATTAGAGAAAGATGGTAAAGTAAAATTTATCGTCGGTAGGCAGACGGGGCTGAACTCGTACGCAGCGGGAGAAATCGCGAATGACAAAGTGGCGACTTATGACGTGCTAAAAAGTTGGGAGATACCGGCGGTAGAACATGTGATTCTCTATGAGTTCGCGAATCGGGCACCCTATACGATGGGTAGGAATTCGTCGAAATATGTGCAAGATTATTTCGCAAAGCACAATCAGCATATCGTAGTGAAACCGATTAATGGCAAATGTGGCGAAGGCGTAATGCAGATTAATGAAGAAAAACAAATTATGCCGGCATTGTTGGAGTTGTTTTGTAAAAGTCCGACGGTTTGTATGAGTCCATTCTACCAAGTCAAGCACGAATATCGAATGATTCTCTTGGATGGTGAGGTGCGCATAGCATACATGAAGGTTTTGGCTGACAAGGATCAATGGAAGTTTAACCTCTGCCAGGGCGCGCGGACGGAAGAGATCCCGAGTGAGAAGGTGGATATTTTAACGGCGCTAGCAAAGCGGGCGGCGAAAGCGCTTGGACTGAGATTCTGCAGCGTTGATATGATCGAGACGAATACAGGAGAGACGATGGTGCTAGAGGTCAATAGTGGCGTAATGACTGATACTTATGTGCAGCGGCATCCCGAGAAGTATCCGGAAGTGCGGGCGATGTACCAGGATATGCTGAGGAAGATGTTTGAGGAATAGGATCAGCACAGAATTGATTATTATTTGACGCGGAGGGCGAGGTGAATTCGTCAACTAAGTGCAACACTCAGAATAGAATACTTCAGCCGGAGTC
>CAYOSC010000020.1:0-13626 GCA_964406525.1 uncultured Candidatus Saccharibacteria bacterium
GTTTTGGCAATTTTAATCTTTATAAAGTAGGGGGCGGTTATCGTTATTAGTGGTGTGCCGCTACAGCAGGAAGCTGTTCTTCAGCTACATCAGACGGAGCAGTAGCTGGTGGTAGCATTTGCCCAAAGAACTGGCACTTACCAACCGGTAACACCAACGGCGAATTCTATAATGTCCTTAACGGTCTGAACTTTACTACTGTCCAGCAGAGTCCTTACCTATTTCCTGCCGCTGGTCTCATCAATGATAGCCTCGGCTTCATCCACCCAGGTACCTACGGCTACTATTGGTCTAGTACAGCCTACGGTAGCGCGTACGCGTACCGCCTGAGCTTCAGTAGCAGCGGTTTCTACCCGGGTACGAGCACCACCAATCGCTACGGCGGTTTCTCCGTGCGGTGCGTCGCCGACTACTAAGACATAACATGGCTGGTCTAATATAATTAATGTAGACCACAATTGCAAAGCGGACAAAGATCGCCAAATTTGTCCGCTTTTGCCAAAATCCGCCTCTATAAATTCATACGCAAAGGGGTAAAAATTGTCCGGTTCGGGGATTTTTATGCGCCTTTGCTAGTTTGCTTAGCAAGCATTGCTATGGCTTCACTTTTATCTTCTACGAAAAACACGTCTTCACCTTTATTGCTTTCATAAATAAAATCTTTCAGCGGTTTACTAGTATACTTAGAGTAATCACCATAGATAGCAAGCTTAATGCCGTAATTGACAAGCTTTTGCAAGATTTCGCCGGCCAGACCGCTGCTTAAAATAAAGAATTTCTCGGTGATTGCACCCTTGTTTAGCGCAATTTTATGACAAGACGTCTGATGCTTCAAGTCCATGACGAGGTCAAGCGCAGACGCGACGTCCGTTATAATGACTTCCCCACTCTTCACAATTACTACATCATCAATAGTCTCGATATTCATTTGTTCCCTATTTCCTATTACGCTTTTTATGGATTTCGAAAATCAGAAGCGGCAGGAAGAAGGCAAGCAAGGCCGTGAGGAGAATTGCGAAGAACGGCACGGGGACGACGTTGACGATTTTGCCGAGGGGGCTGAAGAGGGCTAGTGCTTGCAGGATAATGGCGGCGCTCATCGCGAGATAGAAGGGGCGATGCGGGGTCTTCAGTCGCTGGAGTGCAGATTCGTAGAGCCCGCGCGTAGAGAAGGCGTTAGCCCATTGCATGGCGACGAGGGCGGTGAAGGCGAGGGTGTTGGCCTGGGCGGCGTCGGCGAGGAGCCAGTTTGCTAGGTAATAGGTTGCAATTGTGAAGACGCCCATCGTGCAAGCAACTAGAATCATGTGACGAATCATACGCATCGGGAGGATCGGGGCGTCCTTGCGCTCGGGTTTCTGGCGGAGGAGCGGCTGCTCGGGCGGCTCTAGGCCGATCGGTATGACCATGAGCGAATCGGTGACAAGGTTGATCCAGAGAATCTGGATCGGGGTGAGCATTTGATTGCCAGAGATCAGTAGCGCGCCGAGCATGGTTAGGACTTCGCCGGCATTCGTGGCGAGTAGATAGCCGAGCATGCGACGAATATTGGCGAGGACGGTGCGACTCTCTTTGATAGCTTCGATGATATTTTTGAAATTATTATCCAGCAAGACGATATCACCAGCATCCTGGACGATGGAGGGGCTGTCACCCATGGCGATGCCGACGTGAGCGCCGACTAGCGCCGGTACGTCATTGACGCCGTCGCCGGTCATGGCACAGATCTCAGATTCTTTCATGGCGGCGAGGATGCGATATTTATCTTCGGGCGTAACGCGGGCAAAGATCGTAGTATCCTTAACGGCGTCAGCGAGGTCATTGTCATTAATATTGCTGAGGTTAGAGCAGTCGAAAACCTGCGAGAAATCTTGCGCTAGGCCGGCTTCGCGACCGATAGCATAAGCGGTGCCAGCATGGTCGCCAGTGATCATCTTGGTCTTGACGCCCATGCGAGCAGCTTGCTTAATTGCGGCTGCAACGCCAGGGCGAATAGTATCAGCCACAGCGATCAAGCCTTCAAAAGTCAAGGTATCATCTTTACTGAGGCGGCCGAGCTCATTAATCTCGCGGTCGATTTTGCCGCTGGCGATGGCGACGACTTTATAACCTTTGCCGGCGAGCTCACTAAGCTTGTCGTAAGCTTCGGCGCGGACTTTGTCGGTCAAGCGGGCGCGCTGGAGGATGACTTCGGGAGCGCCTTTGAGCCGCAGCTCGAGCTTGCCATTGGGCTCGCGGTAGAGATTACCAGAAAGTTTGAGACTCTGATCGAAAGCGTAAGATTTAATCGGCTCATCTTGACAAACTTTGAACTTATTCGCTTCGATATAATTAACAATGCTGGTGTCAAGTGGGTCGATCGCGGTGGCGTCGCGGTTTTCTTCCACCATGGTAGATTCGGTTAAGGCCGTACAAGCAATGCGGTCACGAAAATCTTTCGGCTTTAGAGTAGGTGACCAGAGTTCCTTGAGCTCGAGGCGGTTCTCGGTCAGGGTGCCGGTCTTGTCGCTAGCGATCGTCGTGACGATGCCGATTGACTCGATGGCGCGGAGCTCTTTGATCAGGGCTTGCTTCTTCGCCATGCGGGCAGCGCCAAGGGCGAGAATAATCGAAATCGCAATTGGCAAGCCCTCCGGTACGGCCGAGACCGCCATGGCGAGCGTGAACTCTAGGGCTTGCAAAATCGGAATACCGTCGAGCAGCTGGATGATTAGGACGATAACCGCCAGTACGATGACGACGATGGCAATCTGACTGACCAGCTTATCCATTTTGGACTTGATCGGACTCTCCTCGCCGAGGGACGAAGCAAGCGAAGCGATGCGGCCGTACTCCGTATGATTACCGGTCGCGGTCACCACGAAACGTCCGGTGCCAGTCACGACGAAAGACCCCGAGAAGACCATGTTGCGTTGTTCGTAGACTTTCTTGATGCCGCTAATCGCCTTGGCATCCTTTGCGATGGCGTCCGACTCGCCGGTCAGCATGGATTCGTTAGTCAGCAGACCCGATTCGCTGATAATCCGCCCATCAGCCGGAACACGATCACCTTCATGCAGAATCACAATGTCACCAGGAACCAGCTCGGTAGCCTCGATCGCAATCTCGGTGCCGTCGCGCAAGACGGTTACGGTATGAATCGTGCTGCGCTTGAGGCTATTGAGAATCCGCGTGGTGGAGAACTGCTGGACGTAGAAAATCACGGCGTCGAGAATGATGATGACGAAAATCGTGGCAGCCTCGAGCCAGTTGCGCTGCAGGAGCGACAAGATCATCGCCACCACAAGGATGAGCATGAAGACATCCATGAACGGCTCCAGGATTTTGCGCCAAAGCGGGGTCTCGACCATCTTGAGAGTATTCTTGCCAGCCTCGGCCTGGCGGCGCAAGACTTCTTTCTCGGTAAGCCCACGCTCCGGGTCGGTCTTGAGCTGGGCGAGTACCTCCTTCGCAGTTTGGTTATAAAAATCGGCCATATATATTATTGTCCTCGATTCTCGCAAAATTTCACTACATCAGCCCAGACTTGCTGCTTGTCGCGTTCGTTGAGAATTTCGTGGCGCATGCCGGGGTAAAGCTTGCTCTGGACGTCGGTATAACCAATTTTGCGCATAAAATCTACTGCTTTAGTAAAATCTTTCGCGCTAATGATACAAGGATCTTCTGCTCCAGCAATGAAGAAAATCGGTAGGTTAGGATGGCGTAGCTGCCAGCCCTTTTTACTATAAGTTTCTAAGGATAAAGTCAGCAGAGCCTCGTAGCCGTTGAGAGTGAAGGCGAAACCGCTCTTCGCGTCCGCATCATAGGCCGCGACAACCGCCGGATCACTCACGATCCAAGCATTCTCACTATCTTCGTTCGGAAAACGTTTGCTGAAGTTACGATTGAATAAATGGCTGACGAGCTTACTGCGGTGACGGCCGCCCTTGAAAGTCATCATGGCGCGCACGAGGACCCGGCCAGCCCGCACGGCGAGATTCTTGCTCGGCGAGCCGCAGACGATGAGGTGGTCGACGTCTTGATCGTATCGCTTCAGATAGCAACGCACGACGAGTGAGCCCATGCTGTGCCCGAGAAGGGTCAGGGGCAAATCAGAGTATTGAGACTTAATGTATTCGGTGACCTGGTGGGCGTCGTCGATCATGCCCTGCGCGCCGTTTTCGTAAAAGTAGCCGAGGTCGTCCGGAGATTTCAGGCTGTCGCCGTGGCCGCGGTGATCGTGAATGACGGTCACGAAGCCCTGCTCGGCGCAAAACTGCATAAAATCATAATAGCGGCGGCGGTGCTCGGCCATGCCGTGGACGATTTGCAAAATGCCGCGCGGCGGCGTATCTGGAGCGATGATTGTCACTCCGAGCGCCAGCCCATCATGCTGGCTAGTGAGAGTAGTTTCTAAGCGCTGTACCATGAGTTGATTTTAGCATAAAAAGGATGGCGGGGGAAGGGGGTTGAAGCTGCGGTCGTACTATCGCGATGGGACTGCAGCTGTACTGTCGCGAGTTCTTCGTTGCGCTCTACCGCAAAGAGAGTTTATATGGTATGTTATCAAGAGTGAAGATACTAACAAAAAGCGCTCCGTTATACGGAGTTTACTACGTAAACTCCGTCAAAATGCCTTACCTGGTATCAAAAACAGAGTTTACTATCTCTAGGAAACTGCTTATGCATCAACAGCTTCGTGGTGCCCGCGACTAGACTCGAACTAGCAAGCCTTTCGGCACATGCTCCTAAGGCATGCGTGTCTACCAATTTCACCACACGGGCTTAGTATTATAATAGCATATTTTGGCCAAAAATGACAAAAAATCCCCGCAGTGCCGTTCGATAGCGTTTTTGCTAAAAATCGCTCAGAAGGCCATTTTCGGGCCTTAGCGGGCAAAACCAGACTATAAAACTGTCAAAAAGTCCAATTTTCGCGGGGCACACCCTCCATATTACAGGGTTCGTTCATTTACCCCTCTTTGCGATAGATGGTAATCTGGGCGCGGGCGTAAGTATGTGTGGAGACCGTACGCAGAGGTGGGAGGTTAATACTTCCCTGCTCGGCGGGCGAGGATAGTGCAAGTGTGCCACCGGGGCGTAATAGATCCGCCAGCTGAGCAATTTCCGCCAAATCGACTTTGTTATACGGTGGATCAGCAAAAATCACGTCGAAATATTGGTAAAAAATCGAGCCTTCTCCCAATGCATTTTTCTCTGGGGTATATTGCTTTGGCTCAGACTCCAGCGCACCAGAACTCTCCGCTGCGCTAACACCCCCGTCCTGAGTACGCCGCCCTAACTCAGATTTTTGTACGCCCATATTCACGAGCTGCGCCACTTTCGCTACTACAATCCGCGCGTCGGTAATCTCGAGATTCTGCAGATTCTGCTTAATAACACTGGCGACTTTACCGCTGCTCTCGACGAAGACCACTTCTCGCGCGCCGCGGCTCAGTGCTTCGATGCCGATCGCGCCAGACCCGGCATAAGCATCGAGCACCGCCGCTTGCTCGACATTCACCATATTAAATAGCGCTAAACGCTCGCGGGCGCCCATCGGATGCGTGCGGTCGTCGCGCGGCGAGAGTAGTACTCGCCCTCGATAGCGACCAGAAATGACGCGGAGTTCACTATTATTTGCCATATTTCGCCTTATTTGTCGAGGACTTTTTGACAACTTTTGCGGGAGTTTTCAAGCGGTAGGCTTCCTGAGCGGCAGAATACCAGCCGAGAGCGATGGCGCGGGTGATCTCGGGAAGGAGAATGTTTTTCGTCTCAACAGCGAGCTCGGTCGTCCAGCCGTCGTCGAGGAAACGCTGATATGCTTTGAGAGCGCGGACACGCTCGAGCGCCTGGAGGAACATCGCTTCGGTATCGGTCTGAGCTAAATCCTCTGGGGTGAGCTTGACCGAGAGAGCTTTCGGCGTGATCGGAGCAGCGATCATGATGACACCATATTCATAGGCGACGTGTTTCGACATGTGGCCACCAGCACCCCAGTAAAGCCAGTTGTTGCGCATAGTCTCGAGCATGTTGCGGCCGTGGATCACGCCCTTGATCGGCTGGCCGAAAACCCGCATCATCTCTTTGTCGGTCATTAGCTCGTCCTGGACTTTGGATAGGGGAAAATGATGTGCCGGAGTCAGCCCGTCGGTAATCATGTGCGCCATCCAAGCTGCCTCGAAAGCGGCACGGACGTTATTTTTCTTCTTGAGCGCCTGGACGAGGTTCCAGCGATGATCCATAATCATAGTGATGACAGAGCGCTCGTCGAGATGCTCGTGACCGGGCTCGTCACTCGGGATGGACTGCTCTAGTTCCTGCTCAGAAGCTTCAGCAAAGTCTTCCGTGACCAGCATGTGCGACGGCTCGTCGACGCCAGGACTTTTGCGCTTGAGTCCGTCCGGGCCGCGCGAACCTTCAAAATGGATAATCTCTTTAGAGCTGGGAAAATATTTATCCTTCGGCAGGACTCGGGACAGGCTCAGCCGCGCCGCTTGATCGAGGCGCTGGTGAGTGCCGACCATTTTGCCGGAAAACTTCGAATTCTTGACAATCGCGATGGTTGAAAACATTAATTAAGAGTAGTTAACTGTTGATATTTTTTGATACGAGTAGATAACTCTTTATATTTTACCACGTCTTCGGGGTGTTTGG
The DNA here is from genome assembly GCA_964406525.1 of uncultured Candidatus Saccharibacteria bacterium. Lineage (GTDB taxonomy): Bacteria > Patescibacteriota > Saccharimonadia > Saccharimonadales > Saccharimonadaceae > Nanosyncoccus. The sequence goes on from CAYOSC010000020.1 coordinate 6,640, forward strand.
CAAATTCGGCTGCGTGATGGCTAGCCTGCGCAATGAGCCGGGTATCTGAGAGATTGGCGACTTGAAGGTTGAGCTCGCCATGCTGCATGGCGCCATAGATCTCGCCAGGGCCGCGAATCTTGAGGTCGACTTCGGCCAGATAGAAGCCGTCGGTCGATTTTTCCATCTCACGCAAGCGCCGAGAAGGGCGAGTCTCGCCAGTGGTCAAGAGATAACATTCGGCCGGTTGATCGCCACGCCCGACACGTCCACGGAGCTGATGGAGCTGGGCGAGGCCATAGCTCTCGGCATCCTGAATAATGATCATATTGGCGTTCGGAACGTTGACACCGACCTCGACGACAGTGGTAGAGACCAGAATTTGAGTGCGATTGAGGGCGAAATCAGTCATAACTTGATCTTTTTCGTCGGCCTTCATCTTGCCGTGGAGGATACCAACCTGAGCCTGGGGGAAGAGTTCGGTGAGTTTCTTCGCCTGGCGCTTGACGGGAGTGGCAGTATTGGCCGTGCTATCGTCGATAACTTTACAAATCCAATAAATCTGTTGCCCTTTTGCTAGCATTTCGCGCATTTTGGGGTATAATATGTCTTTTTGCTGGGTCTCGCTGAGAATCTTCGTGGTGATGGGCTGGCGACCAGGCGGGAGCTCATTGAGCAGCGAAACATCTAGATCGCCGAAAATCGTGAGCTGCAGAGAGCGCGGGATCGGGGTGGCAGTCATGGAGAGGAGGTGAGGGGCTTTATCATCAGGAGACTTAAGTAGCAACTTCTGGCGCTGATTTACCCCGAAGCGGTGCTGTTCGTCAATAATACAAAACGCCAGCGAATGAAAATGCGTATCATCAGTCAACAGAGCGTGAGTGCCAATCACGAAATCAATCTCGCCATTTTGAATCTGGGTTTTGAGCTGCTTCTTGCCTTTGGTGGCGCCAGTGAGCAGGGCGAGGCGTGGCATCTTGAGGCCGGAGCGCTGCTCGATCTTCTGAAAGAGACTACTGAGGCCTTCATAATGCTGAGTAGCGAGAATAGCAGTTGGAGCGAGCAGAGCGGCCTGATGACCAGAATGAGCGGCCTGGGCGGCGGCCAGGGCGGCCACGATAGTTTTGCCAGAGCCAACGTCGCCTTGAAGCAGGCGATTCATCGGGGTAGTCTTCTCGAGACCCTGGAGGATATCCCAAGTCGAGCGACGCTGAGCACCAGTGAGCTGGAAAGGCAGACTCTGGACGATGGCTTGGATGAACTTCGCCTCGAAGGGGAGCGAGAGAGCTCTGAGGCGCTGGTTTTCCTGCTTATTCAGCTTAGCGGCCAAAATCAGCTCAAACAATTCTTCATAAGCCAGGTATTTACGGCCAGTCTCGGCGTCTTCAGGAGTTTCCGGGAAGTGTGAAAGATAGAGAGCCTCAGCCCGGGCGCCCCGCTTGACAAAGTCTGGACTTTCGGATGTAAGAGGTAATAAATCGGGAATTTTGGCAAACTCGGGTCGCAGATTGGCCATAATTTTCTGGAAAAATTGCGGCTTCAGCGTGCTTTTCGCAGAATAAATCGGCTGAAAGCCGGCCATTCCCCCATCCTTCGTCACGTCCTGCACCAGAGTAGCGGAGGGCGAAGTTAAGACGTAGCGGCCGTTTTTGAACTCATATTTACCAGTGAAGAAATACTCACGCTGGGGGTCGAACTGCTTGGCGCGATAGGGCTGATTGAACCAAACCGTCCGAATCGCCCCAGTGGCGTCACGGATGACACCCTCAGTAATCGTGAGGCGGCGGTTGCGTGTCTTGCGACTAGTGAGGTCGCTGATTTTGCCACGCACGATGATATTGCCGGGCTGCAAATCAGCGATGGCGACCGTGGTCTGATAATTCTCATAAACGCGAGGTAGACAGTAGAGCAAATCGCCGACGGTCCGCAGATTCGCATTCTGCAAAAGTGCAGCCGTCTTGGGGCCGATCCCCTTCACACTCTCCACCGGCGCGAACATATCCATGGGTTAATTATAGCACAGCCTACTGTATAATTTAGCAGCCATGGGTTAAACCTAAGCGCATTATCTATGATTTGCGGCCGCTGTGCCGCTGACGCCATTCGGCGACTTTGCCGTGATGGCCGGAGAGTAAGACCTCAGGGACTTTCATACCGCGAAACTCTGCTGGTTTGGTATATTGCGGGAATTCGAGATTATCACCGTCCGAGAAACTCTCGATTTCGGCGGAAGTAGTGCCACCGAGTACGCCAGGCAATAGTCTCGTCACTGAGTCAATGATAACCAGAGCAGCTAATTCCCCGCCCGTCAAGACGTAATTCCCCAGCGAAATCTTGTAATCTACGATACTCATGATGCGCTCGTCGTAGCCCTCGTAATGCGGACAGAGGATAATGTAGTGCCGCTCAGGGGTGTCAGCGGGTTCCTGAGAGGTTGAATTGGCCGCTTTAACACCAGAATTGCCCGCAAATTCGCCCCCTACGGGAGTTTTTACCATAAGCGCGGTCTGATCGCACTTTTGCATGATTGAGGCTTCTAGGGCGTCTACGGAGGTCTGAGGGGTATTTTGCGGTTCGAGGCCGGCGAATTGACGAGCGAGAGCTTGATTCCAAGTTTCGCCAACAGGGGTCGGAACAATCACCTTGGAATGCGGGGTCTTGACGCTCTCGATGGCGGCAAAAACCGGCTCACAGCGCAGTAGCATGCCGTCACCACCACCGTAAGGAGTATCATCGACGGATTTGTGTGGACCGAGGCCAAAATCGCGCAGATTCACATACTCGACCTCTATAATCCCGCGATCTTGAGCCTTATAGAGCATGGAGCTGTCCAAATAAGGCTGCAGAGCCTCAGGAAAAAGCGTGATGATGGTGAACTTGATTTTAGCCATAATTAGTAAAATTATAACAGATTTTGCGAGAAATACTAGAGGATAGCGCGTAAAAGGCTGGCGCCGTACAACTGTTCTTGAGAAAAACTAACCCCTTGCGGAGTTAGTTTCGGGCTGATGCGCGCCCACCCTGGGGCACATTGGTTTGTTTTAATCCTGGTGTTTGTCTTTTTGTTTCGTCTCCACACTCCACTTTGACAAAATCTAAAGTGGAACCCCTTGTGAAGCGTACCAGCTTATGTTTATTTTATATTAAGCTTGGCAAAGCGTCAATGGTTTTCGCCGAAAAAATGTTGTAGTTTTTACAACGTGATGTGGCGACTAGCACACTTCTCCCCGATCATCTTCCACCACATAAAAGTATCCCCCGGCCGAAGCCGGGGGACTTTCCAAAAGATTCCAAAAGGAGGCAGGTGAACGCTAATTAACTGACGGCGCTTTATGCCAGAGCCGGCTCGATGAGGTCGAACGGGCGAAAGAGGTCGTCGATGTTGGAGCCAGCGTTGCTGATGCACTTATCCAACTCACAAAGCCAGGCATTATCGTACCAGACGGTGCGGCAGCGGGTGTTGTCCTTGTCGCGAATAGAGGCGCAATATTGATCGTCGCAGTCCAGACTCAGCCCGCATTTCTTCAGTTGCGGGACCAGCTTGAGCATATTGTTCCGGTAGTGCGGGCAGTCCAGCGCGTACTGTTGCCAGGTCAGAGCCTGCTTTTGCTGGGCCAGCTTCTCGTGAGCAAGCAGGTACTGATGCAGCTCTGGACCGAGGCTTTCGATCGGCAACAGCCAATAGTCGTGACCGTAGTCGCTCTTCGTAACCTTAGTAGTGGCGCGAGCAAAATCAATAGCGCCATACCGCCGGCCGAAGTTGCTATTCAGGCCGTGAACTCTCGGCGCATGACCTTTGGACCAAACCGCCAGGAGCAGCACATGGAGAGCGGCATCTGCCGATGTGACGACAAATTCGTTGACGTCAACGTCGGAGCGCAGGACACAAACGCCAGTCAACAGGCTAAACTTGACGTCGCGGAAAGCTTTACCGAAATGGTCGTTCAGGGCGCCCATAGTGTCCGGGATCATCTGCATCGGAGACTGAGCGTAGCCGGGGGAGGACATCGGCACACGGTTGCGCCAACTCAAGACCAACATACGTTGGGCTTCTGACTCCCACCAGAACGGCGCACGGAAGCCGATAGCGGTTGGGCTTTCTTCATGAGCCTCGAAGAGGAATTCACCGAAGCCAAACTTACTGTGCATCTCGTCGAGGCCAATAACGGCCTCAGGAATGTTCTGCATAATAATTATCACCTTTCAAAGTAATTTACTGTCTTAAACAGCGCGAAACCGGCGTAGGGGGGATGAACTTACTACTGGAAACATTTGTTGTTTTTCTCTATGGTTTGCTCTCGTGTCGCGGTGGGGCGGGGCGCGTCAGTTTGGCGCTATTTAAGATAGTCTTTGAAATCTTTTTAAGTTACGTGCCTTGCGGCAAGAGATAGGTTGTGTAAACCTATCTGTCTATTTTATCATACCTGATTATAAAAGTCAATAGTAAAAATGGTATTCTTAAATTTTGTAAACTGTAAGCGGAATAGAGAAGTCTTTGTTTTGTAAAATGGAGCTAGCTAAATATTGGTAATTCTGTAGCCATTGACGCGATAGACCCAGAAAGATGACAAAAGCCCTAGCCGGTGCGGGCTAGGGCAATTGAACGTACTTAATCAATAGGAATGTTTGACAAGATCATTGAGATAAACATTGTCACGAGTCGTACCCAACATTGCTTTTTCGGCAGCAGCGAGCCACTCGAGGTGATCCTCCAGGCAGTGCGGGATCGGATTTTTGGGGATGATCCAATAGCTCATTGCGGAATCATCTTCGTTATCTCCGTCTTCATGGTAATACCAGACGGCGCTATAAGCTTTACCAAAATCGCTATCAACGCCGTTATGAAGAGGAAGGCAGCCATTGTGTTGTTCAGTCAGGAAAAGATGCGTGGCGTCATCCGGCTCTGTGAACTCGAAGTTCTCCGATGCGCCGTCATAACGACCGGTGTAGACATGGACGAACTCGGCACCCGCTCCGCCGTCCAATTCTCGGCAGATCTGATGCCCTTTTTTGAGCTGCTCCACCAGAGAATAGCCGGGAATAAACGGAGAACCCTCAAGGTCGAGGGGCAGAAGACGCGGGAAGGAGATAGTTAGCGGATCGCCCCTGAACCCAGGGTGCGCAACCACGGTGTCGTCGGACAGGTCAAAGCGGATGCTAGCATCGTTGAGCAGACAGTGGCTGATTTCCTCGGGGGTCACTTTCTTGAAAGCCATGAATACAACCTCTTTTCATAAGATTAACTACGTTCTGTGGGGTACGAGACCACCGTGACGTAGTCTATGCTTTCATTGTAGCACACTTTGGCTAAATTGTCAATAGTTTTTATGCTAAATAGCCGGTTTGGCAAATGATTCTAGGCGCAGCTAGTCGCCGCTTGCAGGGTAGTACCGCCCGAATTACTAATCTTCGACTAGGGTGAATTCTTTGCCGGCGATAGAGATGATCGAGTCGGGCTGGGCGCCCTGCGAGGTGAGCTCGGCACGGATGCCCATTTTCTTCATGATGTCGCGGAGGCGGTTGACGGATTCGTAATTATCAAGGTCGGTGCGGCGGGCGAACTTCTCGATTTTCGGGCCAGTGACGATGAATTTGTCGTCGACTTTCTCGACCTGCCAGGCTTTGCTGAGCTGCTCAGATGTAAGGGAGATGACGGGCAAGGGAGCGATCTCATCTTGGTGCTGCTCATCCCTTACCTCGTGGGACGCGTCACCGTAGCCCGCCGTTGCGGGTACGGCGCGCTCATTCAACGCGGCTATTGCATAGCCGCTACCATCCGCTCGTCGGTTCGAAAGAGAAAACTCTTTTTCTCTTTGCTCACACTCCTCACGCTGGTCGGTCGTAACCTCCGAAAGCCCACTCGGCAAGGGTTTCGCAGCGCCATGGATTGCTGCCTCGGTGTAAGTTTCCTGCGCGTCGAGCTTTAGCTTCACTAGCTCGCGCAGCAATTCCTTGATTCCCTGGCCGGATTGGGAAGAGATGGTGAGGATCCGGGCGGCGGGATTGATGGCGAGGATGGAATCTTTTTGCATTTGGATGATTTCGTCGTCGATACCTTCGCACTTGGTGAGGGCGATGATTTCGGGGCGGGTGCTCAGATCGCCGTATTGCTCGAGTTCGTGGCGGATGGTCTGGTAAGCGGTGCCGGCGTCATCATTATAAATATCGATAAGATGCAGGAGCACCGCCGTGCGCTCAACGTGGCGCAAGAACGCATGGCCCAGACCGCGGCCCTCGGCGGCGCCCTCGATAAGACCAGGTATGTCGGCGATGAGGAGGTCCCGACCGTCGACCGTGGCGACACCGAGCTGCGGGGTCAGCGTAGTGAAGGGGTAATTCGCGATCTCGGGGCGAGCATTAGACACAACGCTGAGAAAGGTAGACTTGCCGGCGTTCGGTAAGCCAACCAAGCCGACATCAGCGAGGAGCTTCAGCTCGAGCGTAGCCTCGAAGGCCTCGCCCGGCTCGCCAACCTCAGCGACGAGCGGGGCCTGGCGGGTAGAAGACTTGAAATGGGCATTGCCGAAGCCACCATCACCGCCCCTGGCGATCACGGCTTCCTCTTGATCGTGGGTCAGGTCAGCGAGGACAATGTCGTCGCGCTTGACGATGGTGCCGATCGGGACTTCGACGATCAGGTCCTTGCCAGAGCGGCCAGCCGCGCGCTGACCGGCGCCGTTTTTACCATCCTCGGCAGTCAGCTCGGGATTGTAACGGAAGTCGAGCAGAGTGTTTGTATCTTTGTCGGCACGAAAAATAATCGAGCCGCCTTTGCCGCCGTCGCCGCCATCGGGACCACCCTTCGGGATGTAAATCTCATGGCGAAACGAGACGGCGCCGTTGCCGCCTTTGCCGGCCTGGAGTTTGACTTTTGCTGTGTCGACGAACATATTAGGTTAATTATAACATGATTCGCGGCGGGAGTGAAGTTTTGCGGAAAAGTGGCGTATAAAGTCCCCTACCTTTGCAACATCTGGATAGGAGTTCTACATTGTAATCCTAAGTGTA
>CAYOSC010000021.1:0-12721 GCA_964406525.1 uncultured Candidatus Saccharibacteria bacterium
GATTTTCTGGATGAGAACCAGACGTCCTAGACCACTAGACGACGGAACCATAGCTTTATTCTAGCATATTTCTTCCAAAAAGGGAAGCTCATTTTTCGCCACAAGGCACGATCCTGAAAAACTTGCAGCCTCACTCGAGACCGCAAGTTCTTCAAGCTCCTCCTAACTCGTTGTATCCGGAGCATCTGGGTTCGGACCCGGATCAGGCGTCGGTTCCGGGTCCGGCTTTGCCACTGACGTATAGGTCACCGTAACCGTCATATCATTATCACCCATCGTCCCCGAGATCGTCGTTTCCGTAGTCGTATAACCGTTAACTACCGGCGATGTTACTGAATAAGTTTTACCTTTCTCGACGGAGCTCGTATGACTCTCCGCAACCGTATTCCCATCCTTATCAACGTATCTAATCGTCAAAGTATATGAAGGCGTCACGGGCGTTGGGGGATCCGGATCGACCGGCGTCGGATCATCTGGTTTCGGCTCCTCTATCTCCGGCTTATCTACCACCACACTAAAGGTCGTCATCACCCCACTATTCGTATCCTGTACTCGCACCGTTGCACTACCATAATTATTCGCCGTACAGGTCACTGCCGTACCGCTGACGCTACAGCTCACCACATTACTGGCAGTATTCACCTTCAGCGAATACTCTGCCGACGATGGCAAGACCGACACATTCACCGTCGCACTATCACCCAGCTTCGCGATCGTCATTCCGCTCGCCGATAGGCTCGCCACTTTCACCGCCGTTGGCTTATTGTCATTTACATTATTATTGTTGTTATTATCCGTCGCTGTCGGGCGTTTCGTCCAAGTCGCTTTCAAAGTAATATCTTGTGTCACCGGCTCCTCGAAGTCAAACGGTCTGTCTCCGAGATACCAATCATCGAAGATATACCCAATCTTCGTCGGCACCGTCGAAATGTGTAATTTCGCGCCCTTCGCGATCTCCACCTCGTCCATCGCTGAGCCACCATCAGTATCGAACTTCACCTTCACGATCTCCGTCCCCTCATTCGCCTGCCAGCGCGCTACCAAGATCGCATTCTTATACAGCGGCGTCTCCGCGAAATTAAACAGCTCACCATCCTGCATCCAACCCTGGAAGGTGAAACCTTCCTTCGTCGGGTCTTCCGGCTGGCCCACCGTCCGCCCACAGACAATCTCCGCCCCCTCTACCTGCGTCCCCCCGTTCGACTCGAACTGCACCACGCACATCGTCTTATTATCACCAAAAACCCCAATGCACACGAACCCAATCACTGCCACGACTACTGCCACCCCCACACCGATCAAAGCCGACTTCATCTTCGAGAACGCAGATTCTTCCTCTGGCGCAACATTTTCTGCCGGTTTCTCTACCATATGCTGCGGATGGTGCGCCATCGGGCGCCGCACCATATCCGACATCACACGGCCGTTCATCTGCTTTTGCAATTTCACCGCATCGCTCCGGCTCTTCTCCGCCGTCACCGCTCGACTCTCCATCAAAGCTAGCTCCGGATCAATCGCCGCACTCTTCGCTCCCGCGACCTTCGTGCTCTCGAGGATCTTCACCTGTGTCGCCGGCTTCTTCATATTACTCAGCCGCGATGCCTTCTCGGTCGCTGGCTTCTGCGCCATTTTCTCAGCCGTCAGCTTCACAGTAGAACCCCGCTCCACCTTCTCCGACGTCACGACGATCCTCTTCTCCGGCTTCGCCGCATCTTTCGACTGCGTTTTCACATTTTCTCCAACATTTCTCACCGCCACCGTGCCCCGCGAAGCTTTCACCAGCGCCCTCTCCACCGGAACCTCACCTTCTGGCTGGCTCTTCATGACGCTCTCAGAATTTCTCGCAGTTTCTGTGGCATCTTGTTCGTTCACAATTACTTTGCCCATTACATTTATTATATCACACCCATTCCGAAAAATAAAATAATTATGTTTAGCAAAATCTTGATCAAAATTCTCCCCGCCCACCCGAGGAGAACTGAGCTTGTATGATTTAGATTTTAATAATTGGCGACGCACCGAACGGAGTAGCCAATGTAGCGACCGACATATTTGTACTGAGGGTACACATAGGAACTCTCAAAGTACAGGCCGTAGGCAAGGTCGCTCTCGTAGACCCTACGCGACCAATAGCCGCCGGTGGAACCTGCGCTGCTGATAGAACCACTATAGATGCTGCCGGCGGCAGGCCAGAAGGCATCGTTCGAATTATAGCCCATCTTATAACCGTTTTTACCATTAACGGTAGTCCAGGAGCTAATATAATTATTCTTTAGGTTTATAAATGATCCAGTTCCATCATAGGCTGGTAACTTCCATCCTTTTGGACAAATACTATTAGGAGCATCTCCGCTGCCCGACGGAGCGGAACCAGCAGTAGCCGTATAATAGTTGTAGTAAGCGCCGTAAGTAGTATCACCATCGTAGCGAACCTGTGCTGTATTTTGATTACTGTTGGTAAAGTCACTAACTGTTTCGGAATCGGGAAAATAAAAGTGACCGCTATCCTCAGTCATATCAGAATCACGATAATCAATCATGACCTCAGTAAGCCTTAGATTCTCTGCCATCCAGCAAGTACCGTCGCCCATCTTAATAATTTTATAATCGGGGATAGACCCGCGATTGTCTGATAAAGTAATCGTAGAACCGACGGGTATACTGCTGGCACAAAAATTACTATCGATATCTTGCATTGCCGTGATGTAAGAGGGCGTACCATTAGACCAAACCCGCCCTGTTTCTGCTGGCGTAGCAGCTAAGCTTAGAGTAATCTTGCTACTGTATTGGCCAGGCGTAGCACTATCACCGAACTTCGCTGCAAAGACTAGCTTTTTGTTAGCAGATAGCGTATATGGTGAAGCTACGGTAGTAGTAGCGATGCTGGTTGCGCTAGTCGGGACAGTTTTGTAAGTGAGATTAGCGTAATTGTTTGTAGTGGTTTCTGCAATAGCATAACCCCATTTATTCGCAGTCATACTAGAGCCGGTAGCGCTGCCGACACCACTAATAGTCGAAGTACTAGCATTCGCACCGCTTGGCATAACAAGATTCGCAGAGTCCGTCTGAATACTTAATGTGTAATCTTTGATATTGCCGCCACTCATACTCACAGCATAGCTACCATAGACTGTGTCGCCGCCCTGTATAGCCTGAATAGTTTGGTTGGTATCACTAATTGTAAGACCGATGGTAGCTGGATCATATTTGGGCAAGGGAGGTTTAGTTGTGTCGAGTCCTCCCTTGAGTGGCATAATACCATATTCGTCGTCCTCACTATCTTCCCCAGAGCCAACACCAGAATTATCGCCATCATCGATTCCAGCAAAATCACTGAATGAATCATCGGGTGGATCACTAGTGACTTCTACGGCATGAGTCTTGGACGCATTACTAGGATTAATCATCATTCCTAATCCCAAAAGGAGGGCCACAATACAACTTAGAGGAATACTATAAGAAACTAAATACAATCTTTTTGTAGAAAAGTTGCTATGTTCCTTTAATACCTTTTCCGAAGGCTTTCGGAGGTCACGACCGAGAATGAGCGGCCGAGACCCGTGACGACGGGTTCGAGGAACGCGTCCTGAGGAAAAGCGTATTAAGGAACATGCTTTCTTACATAAGCTTCTAATGTTAATTGGAATACTATGAAGCTCAAAAATTATACTTCTTTTCTTTTTGCGTTGCATGAAGTCCTCCTTTTGGATTGTTACTAACCCCGCGGAGCCGTTTTCGGCGCGATGCAGTGCACAATAAAAACGGCACCGTAGCAGGTGCTTAATCCCAACAACCAGCGGTTTGTAGTACGAATGTGCTATTGTACCGAAGATTGGCTACGATGCCGTTTACACAGTGCAATAGTAGAGATTCGGATACTGCAAACCACGAATTAAAAATTCGCCAGTTTCATTGAGATTAAGCACCTTTATTGTAACGAACTTCTTCCGTAAAAACAAGCCCCTTCTTGCTACATTTTCTCATCCTACCTCGCAATGTTTGTGGAAAAACCCCCTCACTTTTCTCCACATCTCACCGAATATAAATATACTGCATAAAATCAGGCTTTTTATCATGCTAGTGCTTGGTATTACGACTCATTTTGTGCTAGTCTATGGGCAGGACGAAAAGTCCCCAGACACAACGGCTTTTGCCTTTTGAGGGTGGAGTAGAAAAGAGAGAGCATGAGTAGACTTGTACTTAATATTTGTCTTTGGCTCTACTGTGCCTATTGGCGCCTTAGGATCAAATATGCTTTAATCCGCAAGGACTAAAGCATAAACTCATTAAACTTAATCCTATTCTAGCAAAACTAAACTATTATGTCTATACTTTTCGTCCACTTTTGCGTTTTCGCTCTTTTTGTGATAAAATAAACTTATTATGAAAAAACTTCCGATCGTCGCACTCATTGGCCAGACCAACGCTGGCAAATCCAGTCTGCTCAATCGTTTCGCGCACAAGAATATTGCCATCGTCGCCCGCGAGGAGGGAACTACCCGCGACAACGTCATGGCGCGCATCGACGATCGTTTCTTGCTGATTGATACTGCCGGTCTCAAGGATCCGACCGATGATTTCGAAGCTGGCATCCAAGACCAAATCGCCGACGCCGTCGATGCCGCCGATCTCATTCTCCTCACACTCGACAGCTCCAAATACCCCAATGATAAAGACAAAGGTATCGCCAAAAAAGCCCTCAAGTCCCGCAAGCCCGTCTTCCTCCTCCTTAACAAATCCGACCTGGGCGACAGCCTCCCCGACACCGAGTTCCTCCGCCTCGGCATCAAACCCGACCAAACTTTCCGCACCTCCGCCACCACTGGCCAGGGAATTAAGGAGCTCAAAACTGCGGTCCTGACTGCTGGAGAAAATTCTAAGACATCGTGGCGCGACCAGCCCGCTACGGCGGCAGAAGTTAGTGCTCAGGGTTCAGAACCCGCAGCGCTAAAACTAGCCTTGATTGGCAGACCAAATGTCGGAAAGAGTAGTCTCTTTAACTCCCTTGGCCAAAAGCAACAAGCTCTCGTCAGTTCTCGCCAGGGCACCACTCGCGATGTCAACCGCGTCGAAGTCCGCTACCACGGTCGCACCCTCGAGATTCTCGATACCGCTGGTCTGCGCAAGCCTGGCAAGCGCGAAGTCGGCATCGAGAAATTCTCCGCCCTCCGCACTCTCGCCGCCATCGAGGAAGCCGACATCTGCGCTCTACTCGTCGACGCTACTGAGCCCCATTCGAAGCTCGACCAGTCTCTCGCCGGCCAGATCATCGAAGCCGGCAAGGGAATTATCGTCGTTCTCACCAAGGCTGACCTGGTCGACGATACCGGTGCTATTCTCGACAAGCTCGAGCAAGATTATAATTTCTTACCTTACGCTCCCGTACTCATCACCAGCTCCGAAACCGGTCAGAACGTCACTAAACTTTTCGAGCTCGCCACCGAGATCGACGCCACCCGTCATGCCGAGCTCAAGACTTCCGAGCTAAACAAAATCCTCGGCGAAGCCATCATCGAGCATCCGCCTGCCGGTCTGAAAAACACTCGCCCGAAGCCGAAGTACATCGTCCAGACCGACACCTGCCCGCCTTGGTTTGTTGTCCATGGCCGCGACCTCGGTTTACTACACTGGTCTTGGAAACGTTTCCTTGAACGCAAAATCCGCGAGAAATACCCTTTCGTCGGCACACCGATCTTTTTCTCCTTCCGCAGCGACGACAAAGATCGCGACTCAAAATCCTCTCAATAATTATTTTAATCACAACCCTAAGCCCCTCTATAACTATCTCATCTTGATTCAAATCGCAGCATCAAAACTTCCCATAACCATCCTCGGCATCTTCCAACCCTCTTATGCTTCGTTTTTCTCGCCCCACCTGTTATAATAGAGTTGTGAACGAGAAGTTGTGGGCGCCTCTCCGGAGCAACGCAATTATCTTTAAGCTCAAGGGGGCTACAATTATCTATGGACCATATTTGGAAAAATTTACCACCAGCTTTTACCGTGCTCGCGCCCATGGAAGGCGTCACTGATGCAGTATTTCGTCAAGTCGTCGCTCACGCCGGCCGCCCCGATTTATTCTATACTGAGTTTACTAATGTCTCCAGCTTCGCTTCGGAGAAGGGCCGCTTCAACGCTCTCGAACGTCTAGAAATCACCCCCACCGATGCGCCGATCATCGCCCAGATCTGGGGCAAGAATCCCGATCATTTCGCCGAGCTCGCCGCCGCTCTGAAGAATCTCGGTTTCGCCGGTCTCGATATTAATATGGGCTGCCCCGACCGTCATGTCAATGCCGCTGGCGGTGGCGCTGCCATGATCCGCACGCCCGACCTCGCCGTCGAGTGTATTCATCAGGCTCAAGCTTCTACCACCCTGCCCGTCTCCGTCAAAACTCGTCTCGGCTATACCTATATCGACGAATATCGCGATTGGCTCACGCTCCTCTTACAGCAAAATCTCGCCGCCCTCACTGTTCATCTCCGCACTCGCAAAGAAATGTCCAAAGTTTCCGCTCATTACGAACTCATCCCGGAAATTGTCGCTCTACGCGATCAGATCGCTCCTCAGACTAAGCTCGTCATCAACGGCGACATCAAGAATCTCACCGAGGTTCAGGCGCTCGCCGCCAAATATCCCACCGTCGATGGCTACATGATCGGTCGCGGCGTTTTCGAAAATCCTTATTGCTTTACTCAGCATACTCCTACCCAGGCCGAGCTCATTCATCTACTCTATCTCCATCTCGATCTTTTCGATGAAGCCGATGTCAAACATTGCGCCGCCCAGGCCAACCTCATGCGTGAAGATCCTGATTTTGCCCTCAAGACGAATGGCGAAGTTCATAGCCTACCTTACGAACCACTCAAACACTATTTCAAGATTTACATCAATCATTTTGCCGGCGCCTCCGCTCTCCGCGCTAAGCTCATGAAAACTCACAATACCGCCGAAGCTCGCCAAGTCCTCGCCGAGAACCTCTAGATACACCACTCGTCCAAACGGCCGCCACTTTCTCTAGGCGACCGTTTTCTCATATCTAAAAGTATCTAGAATGTTCGGATTTTATCAAACGGATATATTCTCAACACCGCCGGCCCGATAATCCGACATAGCGGCACCGTCCCTAACCCTGAGCGCGAATCAAATGAATGCGTCCCTTCACGGTTATCTCCCGCCACAAAAATTTCACCATTCGGCACCACGATATCTACATCACCCGACGAATATTCCTTTGGGCCATTATTCTCATCTACCCGCGTCTCATCGTCCGGGTGAAAACCGTCCGGATGCTCATCATTATATACCGTCAAGACACCATCTTTCACCGTTACCCGCTCACCAGGGAAAGCGATTACCCGCTTAATAATGTATTGATCTTTTTGCCCTGCCGGCACTCCGCACGTCAGCGGCCCCGTCGCGTCACCATTCGCAAACACGATCACTTGCCCCCGCTTCGGCATATACTCCTTACCCAAGAAATGCGACCAACTCACCACAAAACGGTTCACAATAATCCGGTCTTCATTGTGCAACGTATTTTCCATACTCTGCCCCACCACATCATACGAACGGTACACATACGCATTCAATACAAAAGTCCCAATCACCACTATTGCCACAAAAACTATCAGGCTCAAAATATCTCTTAATAACGGATGCTTCTTGAAAAAACTTGGCTTTGATTGTTCCATTACTTTATTTTATCACATTTATGATTTATTTAATAAAATATTACCACAAAACTGCTTTTTCTTAAAATATAATTATGTTTCATTATTACAGCTCATCACTATTTTTAAAATACTTTTTAAAAATGTCTGTTATAATTATCTTATGGCAGATTACATTTTTATTCGCAAGAGTCGCAACGCCCTGAGCTCACTCACGCACATGATTCTCAATCTACTTTTAGCCGTCGTCTCAATCGGCGCGACCGTCGTCACCGGCAGTTTCATTATCGGCCTCATTCTCATTATCGCTTCTAAGTGGCGCGTTTTTGCCGTCAATCATCGCTACTGGTGGCTGAATATCCGTTCTAGCTTAGTCGACCTCATCGTCGGTATCAGCTGTGTCCTCCTCGCCTACGCCGCAGGTAGCTCATTCTTACCAGTTCATTTTGTCCTCATGGCAATCTATGCGATCTGGCTCATCGCTATCAAGCCTCGTTCGTCCACTACCTTCGCCATCATCCAAGCCCTGATCGCCGTGTTGATCGGCACTACTACCGCTACCATCTTCGCCGCCATTACCGATTCCGTAGTTCTCGTCATTTCTGAATTCATCATCGGCTACGCCGCCTCTCACCATGTCCTCGTCCAGGGCGACGAGCACGACAGCTCATTCATTTCGATCGTCTGCGGTCTCGTCTGCTCAGAAATCGCCTGGCTCTCCCACTCTTGGCTCATTCTTTACAGTTTTAGTAGCACCGACATCTGTGTTTCGCAATTAGCTATCGTCCTCACCGTTCTCATGTTTGCCTACTTCAAAATTTACCAGAATCTCTCCAACAACTCCGGCAAGCTCAAGTTTCGCGAAATCGCCCTGCCTGTTATCTTTAGTGTCGTAGTGGTTGCCGTTCTGATTATTGGTTTCAGCATGCCACGTTTCAATATTCATTAGTTATTAAATTAGGAGGTAATATTATGTCACAAACCGAAACTTCTCATCATGCCACCGCGCCGACCGAGCCTAATCAGCCCGCGCCCGCCAAGGCCCAGCCCAAAAAACATAAGAAGCATACTAATCCCGACATGAAATTCCGCATCGCTATCGTCGCGCTTTTCATCGTCTCTTTCTGCTCCGCGATCGCCGGCCTCTCCCTCTCCGTCATCAATTATCTACACGAAGACGAATCGATCACCTGGAATTTTGGCAATGACGGCAACTCCGCCAACTTCACCGAAGGCTCCATTGCCGAAATCGCCTCCAAAGTCGCCCCTGGCGTCGTCTCCATTGTTACCGAGACTCGCACTACCGGCTGGTTCGGCCAGTCATCTACTCAGACCTCCGCTGGTACCGGCATGATCGTCACCAAAGACGGCTACATTCTCACTAATAAGCATGTCGTCGACGGCGCCAACTCGATCAAGGTCGTTCTCGACAGCGGTGAGACTTACGACAAAGTCACTCTCGTCGGCACCGACCCACTCAATGATGTCGCCTTCCTCAAGATCAACGACGCTTCCAATCTCCCCACCGTCACCCTCGGCGATTCCAAGACACTCAACGCCGGCCAGCAAGTCATCGCCATCGGCAACGCTCTTGGTCAATATCAAAACACCATCACCTCCGGTATCATTTCTGGTACCGGCCGCTCACTCACTGCCTATGATAGCAGTAACGGCTCTTCCGAGAACCTCAGCGACATGATCCAAACCGACGCCGCCATTAACTCAGGTAATTCCGGTGGTCCGCTCGTCAACGCCGCCGGTCAAGTCATCGGCATCAACACCGCTACCAGCTCCGACGCTGATGGTATCGGCTTCGCTATCCCAATCTCCAGTGTCAAAGGTATGCTCAAGAATATCATCGACAACAACGTCGCTGACCGCGCCTACATTGGTGTCTACTATGTCAATGTTACTCCCGACGTCGCTACGACTTACGACTTACCAGTTAATTCCGGGGCTTATCTCTCCGCCACTTCGTCGCAAGGTAGCGCCATTATCAAAGACGGTCCTGGCGACAAAGCCGGCCTCAAGGATAAAGATATCATCACCAAGATTAACGGTATCGAAGTCGGCAAAGCCGGATCAGTCTCTACTCTAATCGGTGAATACGTCCCTGGCGACACCATCCAGCTCACCATCTTGCGCGATGGCAAAGAACATACCATGAACCTCACCCTCGGCAGCTACAAAGATACCACCAACACTTCTGTCCGTAACTCTTAGATTACCAAAAAGCCCCAATAAGTTCCTAGCCTCGGCTGGGAACTTACTTTTTACTACGTTTGTTGACCGGTCGTAACCAATTTTCCTCAGATTGATTCATGAAGAGCGATACCTCCCAGGTCTCCCGCTCGTATTCCAAAACTTTCTTCGGCTTGTGCACGTAAGTTTGCGTCCGGTAATCAAACCAATACCGCCATCTGCTCTCGAACAGCAGCCCGAAACCTTCCGTCTTCAGATGCGCAAATCCTGCCCGTTCCACCATCTTAATTAGCTCCGCATGCTGGCACGGATCCGCCTCCAGCACTAAGAAATCCATCCACAGTCCATCACTTCCACCATAATGCCGGATATCCCCCAGCAATCTCCGATACAGCGATAGCCCGTTACATCCATTCGCATACAACGCCCTCGCCGGTTCATGACTCAAGCTCTCTATATCTAGCCAGTCCCACTCCTTATTCACATACGGCAGATTCGCCACCACCACGTCAAAGTGCTCCGGATATTTATCAAATTCCAATTCATCTAGTAGATTCGATTCTACTAGCTCTATCCGCCCCTCGTGTCTCTGGTCATTCCTACTAGCCATATCGAGCGCTCGCCGACTTAGATCAGTCGCCACTACGTCGCTCTGCGGATATTCCAGCGCCAGCGTAATCGCAATACAGCCACTCCCGGTCCCGATCTCTAGGAAATACGGCTTTTTGGGCAAGTCTAACGTCTTAATCAAGTCTATCAGCGTCTCCGTCTCCGGGCGGGGAATCAGAACTTCCGGCCCTACGTAAAATTTCCGCCCGTAGAACTCTTTCTCTCCCAAGATATATGCCAGCGGAACTTTTTTACAACGTTTCTGCACCATTTTATCAGCTCTTGCCTGCCGAGCTACGTTAATTTCTTCATCTTCATGCACTACCAGCCAACTCCGGTCCGCCCCCGCCGGCGCAAAAACCCGCACCGCGATCAACTCTGCATCTATAGTTGCAATTTGCACCTTCGCCCGCTCTAGCCAAGTCTTAATTCTCATCAGAAAAATACCTTATCCCCTTATTATATCACAGATAGCCTAAAAAGTCAATGGAAATTTTACAATCTTGCTAACTTACTCGGCCATTTTTCGTTCCGCCACCGTCAATTCGTGAATCAAATCATCAATATCACCGTCCATCGCCGCCCCCACGTTCGATCGCGAATAATGCACCCGGTGATCAGTAATACGATCTTGCGGGAAATTATACGTCCGGATCTTCTCACTCCGGTCGCCCGACCCGATCAAGCTCTTCCGTGCGTCGCTCGCCGCCTTCATTTCTTCTTGCTTCTGCTTCTCAATCAACCGCGACCTCAGCACCATCATCGCCTTCACGCGGTTTTGCTGCTGCGAGCGCTCATCCTGCATCGCTACCACGATCCCCGTCGGTAAATGCGTAATCCGCACCGCCGAATCCGTCGTATTCACACCCTGGCCGCCGTGTCCGCCCGACCGATAGATATCAATCCGCAAATCTTCCGGCTTAATCTCCAGGTCTGCCTCACTCGCCTCTGGCAGCACCGCCACCGTCGCCGTCGAAGTATGAATCCGCCCCTGACTCTCCGTCACTGGCACTCGCTGCACTCGATGCACTCCCCCCTCGAATTTCAACTGCCCGTACGGCTTCTCGCCCGACACCCGGATAATCACTTCTTTCATCCCGCCAGCTTCGTTCTCATTCTGGCTCATCAACTCCACCTTCAAGTGATGCTTCTCCGCGTAGCGCGCATACATCCGGTACAACTCCCCCGCAAACAGGGAAGCTTCATCACCACCCGCCCCCGCGCGAATCTCCATAATCGCCGGCTTGTCATCCGCCGGATCGTGCGGTAGCAAAATCTCCTCCAACTCCGCCGTCTTTTCGGCAATCTTCTGCGTCAAATTCTCAATATCCGCCCGCGCCAGCTCCCCCAGCTCCGGATCCTCCGTCAGGGCTTTCGCTTCCGCTAAAGCCTTCTCCGACTGTTCAATCTCTCGTTTCAAGTCTAGAATCGTATTAATCTCCGCCAACCGCCGTGATTTCTCCGCGAAACTCGCGTCCGCATAAGCCTCTGGCTGCGCCAAGAACTCCTCAATCTTCGCCTTCTCTTCCTCAAATTTCTGTGTATCTACGTTCATAAAAATCAAATCTGGTGGTTCTTACAAGGCTCGAACTTGTGACCTCACGAATGTGAATCGTGCGCTCTAGCCAACTGAGCTAAAGAACCACGTACCTCTATCATACCACAAAACTCTCCGGATTCCTAGAGATCTTTTTCAACATATTCTCCGTCCAAAAGCTAGTCTTGGCAAAGCTCCTAAAGTCCGTTACAATAAAACTTGTATAACAGTTTTGATCATATCGCAGGCGCTTTTTATAGCAACTCGAAGTTATTGTCGACGAAAATGACACCATGAGGTCTTTTCAATTCGGCAATGCTTCGGCTTGCGAGATTGGACTATTATACACCCTCGTGGTGTCATTTTGAAATTAGCCCGAGGGTGCAAATTTTGACCAAAAGGAGGGCTCCATGCTAAAAATACATCAACCTTATATCAAAAGAAAAGTACGGATGGCTTTTGCTTTTGCTAGCATCGGAGTGCTCCTTTTAGGTCTAGGAATCATCATCGCTTCTCCCGCCACCCGCCCCTCTTCTCATGTTTATGCAGCTGGCGATTCCCGCACCATACATGATATTGAAAACATGCAAGACGCAACTCAGCAAATCTGCTCTAATACGGATATTGGTGATACAGAGACCCTTGCCGATTCTCGTGATTCTAATAGTTATGTGATTTACAAAGCTTCCGATAGCCAATG
>CAYOSC010000022.1:0-12192 GCA_964406525.1 uncultured Candidatus Saccharibacteria bacterium
GTTGTATTTAGTTTCTTATAGTATTCCTCTAAGTTGTATGGTCGTTCTCCTTTTGACTGGAATATTTGCGATTAATCCTTCATTATCGCTCAAGACTAGTGCGGTGACGATTCAGGATGAGTGGGTAGTGAAAGATAATAGCTCTACAGATACCTCCGAGAATAATAAAGAAGGACTAAATACGAATTCTAACACCGAAACATCTGATCCTAACAACATGCCTACTCAAGACATTAACGACGCCAATAAGTCTAATAATAGCAATAACGCTAATAGTAATAGTAACAGTGATATTGATAACAACTTAAGCAGTGACTCTACTGCGCAAAACACAAACGAAGGTAAAGATAACTCGTCTGACAGTGACCAAGGTATTATGCCTTTATGGGTAAGTGCTGACGGAGATTCTACTCAGCCTTCCATCTCCATCACCGTGACAGCTGGCACTGGTGGTAATGGTGGCGGTGTAGACCAAGTAGTAAATGCTTTCCAGGGTGGTGGTACTGTTTATCGTAGTCATAATGTTACCGTACAAGGTACTATGCTCAAGGATTATTCTTTAGTACTGACAGGGCCTACTAATCTTACTATGCCGAGTGGAGCAAGTAGTAGTACTTCTACGGTTAGTGGAGCTGGTGGTAAGACTGGTAGTAACTTAACTACTAATACTTGGGGATATGCTTGGGGCAATACTACAGATACCGATAGTGATATGACGTATAATAGTTTATCTAGTAGTGGTACTACTATTAGTGATAATAGTACGAATAGTATAGCTAGTGATAAATCACTTAACTTTACTAAGAAGCTAGTCTTCGCAGCAAAGTTTGGTGATGTTGCTCCTGGTAACTATACAGCTAATGTTACGCTCAGTGCAGTGGCGACACCAATAATGACCATGAGCAGTATTAGTAATATGCAGGATATGACGGCCAACATCTGCACAGCCTCAAGTGATGGGCAGACAGCAACTTTGACCGATTCTCGTGACGGTAATAGCTACACTATCATTAAACATTCCAAAGATCATAGATGTTGGATGCAACAAAACCTCAGACTAGGTGGTACTTCTGCCATGAACCTAACGCCAAGTAACACTAATATTACTAGTAATTACACACTACCAGCTGGTACTAATAGCGGATCCTGGAATACTAGTAACTATGCCGTACAACAAGTCCGTCTAGGTAATACTAGCTGGAACAGTAGCTGGCAAACTTCATGGGGTAACTATTACTCATGGTGTGCTGCAACAGCTGGAACTTGTAGTGAATCTACCGCCAATAACGTAAATGTTTCTGGTAGTATCTGTCCAAAAGGTTGGCATTTGCCTTCTGGTGGATCTTCAGATAGTACTGCTGCTGGTGTAGGTCAGAACAGCGAATTCTATAAGCTCCTTAATGGTCTGAATATGTCTACGATTACTGCTTCACCTTACCTATTTCCTGCCGCCGGCTACATCAACGATAGTAGTGGCTCCCTCAGCTATGCAGGCTCCGGCGGCCGCTATTGGTCGCGTACGTCCGACGCTAGCAACGGCGCCTACGACCTGTACTTCGATAGCAGCAATTTCAGCCCGGGTACGAACAACCCCTATCGCTACAACGGCTTCTCCGTGCGGTGCGTCGCCGACTACTAAGACATAACATGGCTGGTCTAATATAATTAACAGCTTTTAATCACCTTCCGCTATAGCAGAAGGTGATGCTACCTTGCACGAAGTGTGGCTATTTCTTACAAAATGTCCAAGACCCTCCTCACCCCTTCACCACCTTCTTCGTCACATCAAACTTTTCCATGTAGTTCCCGATCATCAGCCGCGTCTGCGCGTAAAACGCCGCCGCGCTCTGATACACGATCGCAATCACCGGCATCAGCACCCATTGCAATACCATTAGTACCGACCTGTTCTTCTTATACTTCTCTGGCCGCTTCGGCAGCATCTGTAACGATATAATCACTGTGATGATCAGCCCCACCATCGCCACCGTCTGGATTAGCCCCACCACGTTCGGCAGGTTAAACGCCATCGCCCCCCGCGAGCCTAAGTTCATCAGCATCGGCACCCAACCGCCAAACGCCACAATCGGCGCCATCACTGCCAGTGTTACATGCCCATCCAGCAATCGTACGAACTTCGGGAACAAGCTCCAGAACGGTATTTTTCGTTGCTTCGAGAATAGGTACGTCCCCACATATGCCACATCACTCGCCCCGTAGTCCCACCGCCTCAGCTGCACGAACTGCGCCTTCAGCGTCCCCCACCACGTCTCCGCGATCACCGCATCCTGATAGATCGGCACCCGTATCGGCACCACCGCATACTTCCCCTCAAAATAAAACATCGACCGCCAATACTGGTGCCCATCCTCCACAATCGTCTTCGTGCTCCAGAAATCCATCCCGATCAGCGCCGCCAGTGGCTGCGAATGCGACGCAAAGTTCTTCAACAAATGCGGCCGCATTGTCGAAATCACATTAAAAAACGAGTTCGACATTGCAATCACCCGCATCGGCGCCGCCGCATCCCAGATATTATTCGTGAACAACGAAATCGGCTGATAACTATAATGCTGCCGGTCCGGCCTCACCAGGAATTCATACGCCACATAGTCCAGATATTTCTCATGCATCCGATTGTCGCTATCCAGCGATGTCACAATCACATTCTCCGCCGGGATCCGCGCCTTCTCCGCATATTCCGCCAGCTGCCTCCCCGCGTAGGTCAAGTTCGGCCCCTTCCCTACGATCTCATTTTTCGCCCCATCTGGATGCTTCACTAGCAAAAACTTCCCAAACACCCCTCGGAACCTCCGCTTCAGCTCTTGTGCATTCTGCTCCATTGTTTCGCCGCCCCGCTCCTCATACGCCAGCACAAAGATGATCCGCTCATTCGGAAAAGTCGTATCCCGCACCGCCTCCACCGATGGCACCAATGTCTCCAGCCCCTCATTGTACGCCGTCATGATCACCGCGTGGTAGACGTTATGCGGCTTCGGCTCACTTTTCCCCTCCACCGCCGACAACAACCGCAAATTCTGCACATGCTCCGCGAACTCATAGCTATCCTCTCGCCGATCGCGCAACCGCTCGAACGCCTCATGCGGATCACTCAGCTCTTCCAGCCGCTCCCGCCAATCCGCTCGCTCCGCCCGCTTCATCACCTTATATCCCTGTATCGTCCGAAACGCCGTTGCCACCGCCTTCACCAGCGTCGACGCGATAATCACCAACAAATACACCGCCCCTAGGAACGGACTAATCCACGATAATACAAACAGCAAAATCACTGCCAGATAGCTAATCATCCCCGGCAATATCTCAAAGAACCGATACAACGGTTTCCTCTTCCCCATCGGAATCTCGTGCTTACTCATCACCACTCCCCCAGCAACCTCAACAAAATCAGCGCCGTCCCAGCAATCAGCAACATCGTCGCTACCGCCATCACCAGCGCCGCATCTTTACCATATTTCCGATAAATTCGCAGAATAATCAAATTATGCACAAACCCATAAATCACCGCCAAGATCGGGAACGCCAACATATTCAACCAACTATCCCGCCGATAGCCCCCACTAATTCCCGCTAGCTCCCCATACACATCGCCATACCCCACAATCACGACCGTACTCTGTGGTCTCAACGTTGCCAACGCGAAGAGCAACAGCGCCACCCCCAGCACCGCCACGACAATCATCGCCACCATCAGCCCCTTCTGCTTCCGTGCGATCTCTCGCCACGTCTCCACTAGACTCGGCTCTCCGTCTTTCTCTTTTGCTTTTGCTCTTGCCATTTCTCTAATTATAAATCAAATCGCCGTTCCCCGCAAGCTCCCAGCATCCATCTTGCCGTCCCCACACAAGCTCCCCGACGCTCAATCCCGCTGCACTCAGCCTATCACCTCAAATTCTACCGTCGCCCCAGCTTCTTCACTCGCCTCCGCTTCACCCTACTCAGCATCCAGACCCCGATCATCCCTGCCGCCAATATCGCCAAATCCACCAGCGTTATCACGCTCAGCTGGTTCACCACACTCGGGCAACCCGATCCCCTATCTTCGCCCGGATAAATCCCCGGATAATTCTCATAGCACAGTCTCTCCTCGTACCACCGGAATTTCCGGAAGCTCGCACATATCACACCTACCACTACCGCCCCGATCAACGCATACCACAGCGCCGCCGGCACCCGCTTTTTCGCAAACAACATCACGCTCGCCACCAAGCAGCACACCGTCGCGACCAGCACCATCACTTCCGCTATCAGCCAATACCACCCCTCCGACATCATAATCGCCGGCCCCGACATCACTCCGTCCCCCATCAGCTGCTCCGGCACCAACAGTATTAATATATATACGCCCAATATCGCCCCCAGCATTAGCGCAATCCCCCAAGTAATCTGCCACCCCCGCCGAATCTGCTTCTCCGGCAACCTCAGCGGCACCTTCTCAGCGAACTTCCCCAGCTTCACTTCTTCGACTTTTTGCAAATTCGTCCGCGTCTTCGGCGGCCTCCCGACCGGCCGTTTCGTCACCGGCGCCGTTTTTGAGTTCTTCGTACTTTCCACCATAATAATTACCACCATTATATCACAAAATTTTGTTCAGCAGTGGGGCTTCTTACGTAAATGCCTTTTTCTCGGGACTCCCGGAGGTCACGACCGAGGATGAGCGCCCGAGACCCGCGACGGCGGGCTCGAGGGACGCGACCCGAGAAAAAGTGTATTTGCGTAACAAGCCTCATTCTTCCTCCAAACCGCTTACCCCTATAAACACCCTAGTCAAAATCCCCAACCTGGCGTATAATAGGAAGCCAAAGGAGATGAATGATCAATACACATCAAGCTTATCTTAGTTGGGGTAAGTTTTTGCTCAATTTTCCCCGCCTCCGCATTCCCATGCGCGAGCGCTTACCTATTATCATCGATTCAGAGGAGGTTAAGTCATGAAAAAACTCGTTATCTCCGGCAGCTCTAAGCTCCACGAGCGTGCCCTCTACTGGCGTGGTTACTTCGAAGGCCGCGGCTACGAAGTCATCGACTGGCCCTGCCCTATCTCTACCGAACCCGAAACTACCGACGAAGCCCAGACCGCCCCTGGCCTCTCTCTCGGCCGTTGGCTCTCCCCTAGCGACAACGATTACGCCGAGCGCAAGACCAAAATCTACCAGCGCTTCTACAAGAATCTCGACCAAGCCGACACCTTTTTCCTCATGAACGAAGACAAAGACGGCATCGAAGGCTACATCGGCAGCAGCATGATCGCCGAGATCACCTACGCCGTCGTCAGCAACCTCAATCGCGGCCGCAAGATCGACATCAACATCCTCAAGATGCCTTCCAAAGATCAAAATTGCTACGAAGAAGTCAAATTCTGGCTCGACCAGAACTGGATCCAAATCTACCAGCGCCCTACCGGCAAGAAAGCCACCGTTCCCGTTCCCGACGAAAAGCCTGCCGAGCACTCCACTCCTCTCATCACCAGCGGCGAATCTCCCGAGTCCCCCGACTCCGCCGAAGATTCCTCCGACAACAAAGTCACCGAAGGAGAAATCATCGAGTCCACCCCGCACAAATCCAAACTTTTCGGCAAGTCCGACAAAATGCTCGACCTCACCACCTGCAACAAGCGCTGCCTCAGCAGCCTCACTCCCGAGATGCGCGAATATCTCAAAGTTCTCTCCCCCGAGTTCCCCGCCTGGCTCCTCAAGTATCTCGCCGCCCCCGAAATGCAGCGCCTCGCCAAGGTCGACAGCACCTGCGGCATCTGTTATAGCAATCTCTACCAATACAAGCACACCTCTACCATTTTCAATCATAGTATCGGCACAGCCCTGATCGTCTGGCACTTCACCCGCGACAAGAAGCAGACCCTCGCCGCCCTCTTCCACGACATCGCCTCACCCGCCTTCAAACATTCTATTGATTTCATGAACGGCGACGCCGAGACTCAGGAATCTACCGAAGACCGCACCGAGCAAATCATCCGCAACTCCCGCGTCATCATGAAGCAACTCAAGAAAGACGGCATCCTCCCCAGCGAAGTCACCGATTATCACCTCTATCCTATCGCCGACAATGACCTACCTAATCTCGCTGCCGATCGTCTCGAATACACCCTCGCCAACGGCTACTTCCTCTACGACATCTGGACTCTTGACGACATTAAATCTTTCTACAATAATCTCACCGTCCTTAAGAACGAATCCGGCCTCGACGAGCTTGCTTTCCAAGATCCCGACCTCGCCGCCGACTTCACCACTCGCAATCTCACCCTCTCTGCCTTCTATCACGCCGAGAAAAACCGCGCCAGCATGCAATTCCTCGCCGACATTACCCATTCCATGATCATCGCCGGCTACCTCAATATGGACGACCTCTACGTCATGAGCGAACGCGAAATCATCGACTGGATCCTGAGCTGCGGCGACAAAAACCTCAGCGACGTCTTCCGCCAATACCAGCGCGCCACCACCGTCATCAGCGGTAACACTATGAAAAAGAATTGCTACTGCGTCCCTGCCGGCTACAAGGTTCGCTACATCGTTCCCCTCGTCAAGACCGACTCTGGCGCCGAACGCATCACCGACCTCGATGGTGCCGTCGACGAAGCCGTCCAGTCCTACCTCGACACCAAACAGCCAAAATACGTCGGCTTCGAATTCGACTTCAAACCTTACACCGAATAATGAGCAATCTCTCGACCTACGAGGAAGGCGTCTATGAGTTTTTACGCCAGATACCTTCTGGAAAAGTCGCCACCTATAAGCAAGTTGCCGAATACTTAGGTAATCCTAAGCTTGCCCGCGTCGTCGGCAACATCCTCCACCGCAATCCCGACGGAGATCTCAATCCCTGCTACAAAATTGTCAATAGCAAAGGCCAACTTTCTGGTAGCTTCGCTTTCGGCGGAGAAACCGAACAAGCCAACCGCCTCCGCGCCGACGGCATCATAGTAGAAAACAATCGTGTCGATTTAGCAAAATACCAATTCCACCCCAGTTAATCCCCTTTTTTCATCCAACTTTATTGTATTTTTTACAAATAAGCATAAAAAGTATTGACAAATCCCCTTCTGTGTGCTACAATGGAATCATAATCAAATTAACAAAACAAACATTTAAAACAAAGAAACTAACCCATGTGTACAGCCGCCACTTATAAAAACAATTACTTCGGTCGCAACCTCGACTACGAATTTTCTTACGGCGAAGAAACCGTAATTATCCCGCGCAATTTCCCTTTTACTTTCCGTGAAGCTGGCACTTTGGATTCCCATTACGCTATGATCGGCGTCGCTTACGTCGCCGACGGCTACCCCCTCCTCTACGATGCCGTCAACGAGAAAGGTCTCGGCGTCGCCGGTCTCAATTTCGTCGGCAACGCCGTTTATAATCCTCACGCCGATGACAAAGACAACATTTCTCAATTCGAGTTCATTCCTTGGATTCTTAGCCAGTGCGCCAACCTCACCGAAGCCAAAGCCCTCCTCTCTAAGCTCAATTTCCGCAATATCAACTTCTCCGACCAGCTCCCCGTTGCTGAGCTTCACTGGATCATCGCTGACCCGACCGGCAGCATCGTTGTCGAATCCATGAAAGACGGTCTCAGAATCTACGACAACCCCGTCGGCATCCTCACCAACAACCCTCCGTTCGACCAGCAGCTTTTCCAACTTAATAATTATCAGCATCTCTCCGCCAAAGAGCCGGTCAATAATTTCGCCCCCGAGATTAACTTCACCACTTATAGCCGCGGCATGGGCGCCATCGGCCTCCCCGGCGACCTCTCTTCCGAATCTCGTTTCGTTAGAGCCGCCTTCACCAAGCTCAATTCCCTCTCTCCCGATGATGAGCTCAGCAATGTCAGCCAATTCTTCCACATCCTCCATTCCGTCGACCAGCAACGTGGCTGCGCCGACCTCGGCAACGACAAGTACGAGATCACCATTTATTCCGACTGCTACAACCTCTCTACCGGCACTTTCTATTACACCAGCTATGATAACCACCAGATTACCTCTGTCAGCCTACGCAACCTTAACCTAGACGGCCGCGACCTTGCTCGCTATCCGTTCATTACGAAGGAGCAAATCAATTATCAAAAATAATTCTAGACCAACATAAACCACAGGTTTTCTACAATTTGACTTTACCTTACGGTGTCGTTAACGGACTACCTTGCGGTGTTCCGCCCTTCGGGGCGGACTCTTGATGGTCAAATTGCACAATATGCACCTTACACAATTTATCACCTCACGGTGCCATTCAGCACCTCACGGTTAGTCCGCTCTTCGGAGCGGACCCTTAGATGCTCTGACTCCGTGAACCTAAACCTCATGGTGCCATTTAGCGGACCTCGTGGTAAATCCGCCCTTCGGGGCGGATTCTTGATCGAATCAATTAGGGTCCTGACACGACAATACAACGAACAGAAAGACCATCAGCTCGGCCAGTCCAATTATGCTCACCTGTTGTACCAAACTGTCCATTCCCAATAGCAAAGTGAAACACACCCGTAGAATCAGCAGAGGTACTAGAAGAATAATAAGCCATAGCACCAGGATATTGAAAGTCACCCCGCCGAACCTCACCAGCAAAAGAAAAGTAATAAGGAGCACCCCTAACAGCAGCAAGTCTCTCTGCACTTGTACTGCCCAACTTATTACCGTACTGACCGAACAAGCCATAAAACTGATTGTCTACTTCAGTTGCTGAGCCAGCATAACCTGTAGGAATTTTCCAATTCTTCGGACAAATACTACCTTTTGCTATATCATACTTATTAGGCGCTCCTGCACAAGTTCCCGCAGTAGCAGCACACCAAGAGTAATAGTTTCCATAAAGAGGCTGCCAGCCTTTACCGTCCCCCGGATGAGCAGAAGACACAGCCATACCACTTTTACCCACACGAATCTGCCCGTTACCAGTTACCTCATCACCAGAGTTCCAAGAAGTATCACTACTCGCCGGAAGTGTATAGCTAATAGTAATATCCGTATCATTAGGTGTTAAAACCACAGCAGAGCCCCCTCCTATTCTCAAATTCTCCTGCATCCAACAGTTTCCATCCGAATGCTTCACTATCTCATATTGATTCAAATTATGCGTTTTACCGCTAGCCCCAGTTATCGTCCCCGAGCTATATCCACTACGACTATCAGTAAGTATTGCCGTCTGCCCCACATCTGACCCGCTACAGATCTCTGCTGTCATATCCTGCATATTGCTAATAGTGCTCATAGAAACTGCGGGTGTTGCTACGGCGCTAAGAGTGACATTGGCTGTATAGTTACCCGGAGTGACATCACCAAACTTTGCCGCGAAGACTAGTTTCTTGGTAAAGTTAAGTGATTTATCACTACCTATACTATTCGTACTATTATTACTAATGGTAGCACCACTACTAGACAAACTATTATAAGTCATATTACTATCAGTATCCGTAGTATTACCCCAGGCATAACCCCAAGTATTAGTAGTCATATTACTACCAGTCTTACCACCAGCTCCACTTATCGTAGAAGTACTGCTACTTGCACCACTCGGCATAGTTAAGTTAGTAGGTCCCGTTAGTACTAAGGAATAATCCTTGAGCATAGTACCTTGTACTGTAACATTATGACTACGATAAACAGTGCTACCACTCTGGAAAGCATTGACTACCTGATCTACTCCTCCACCATTACCACCAGCACCAGCAGAAACTGTGATGGAAATAGAGGGGGTAGGAGCAGAATCACTATCACTAGCTATCGAAAACGGTATAATATCAGCATCGGGGTTGCCGATATCGTCTGCGGTATTATTATCTATGTCCTTATTAGTATTAACGTCTTCTGATGCATCTTCTAAAACAGTGGGATTAGAATTATATTCAGAAGCACCATCATTATCATTTTCATTATCTTTTACCACCCACTCATCCTGTATCGTAATAGCATTAGTTTTAAGTGGAAGAGAAGGATTAATCGCCACCACTCCACCCAAAAGGAGAACGACCATGCAGCTTAGAGGAATACTATAAGAAACTAAATACAATCTTTTATTACTAATTCTCGGACTCTTTGTCGAAATAATATTCTTCCGAGCTCTAGTACATAAGCTTCTTAATTTTATTGGAATACTATGAAGCTTATGAAGTTTACGTTTCTTTTGGTGCATGATCGCCCTCCTTTTGAATGGAGGCTTTTTGCTAAGAATTATCTATATATTGCATAGTATAACCTAGGAGAATCCACTCGCCCTTTTTGTCTATGCAAGAATAGTGTTATCTTCTCGACTCTACATTTTCATTAGATAAATTTTCCTTAGCATCGCTAGCACTTTTGCTAAAAGATGTCGTTTCCTGGCTGAGCCGGGTCCGATTTACACACAGCAGCATCTGGAACAGATATTTTTTACTTGTGTAATGAGGAGAGGCTCACCGGACATCGTTAGTAAAAGTGTAGCGATGCAATTAGCGCAAACCCTACTAATAAAAATGTAGAGTCGAGAATGTGCTGAGATAGCTCCTAGCAAAAGCCATCCAATTTTGGTTATATAAATCTAACACCCTCGGATCCCACTTTTGGCAACGCAACTAAACAAAAACGACACCGCAAGGGTGTTTATACAATGTATCCAGCAAGGTAGAACTTGTCAGATGCATCACCTTCCGGTGCCGTTTTTTACCGACAAATTCTACATCAGAGAAAAAACTCTCTTGCCTGAACGAATACATTGTATAAACATCTTCATTATACCACGCCTTCTCCACTTTGTGCTATAATATACATATAAATTTACAAAAACCAACATGCAAAGATTACTCAAAATCAGCTTAGACCAAGCCCTGCTTTCTCTCACTCCTATTTTGTCATGGTTTTTGTTGAGCTTGATCGTTGATAAAAACCTCATCAGCGTCTTCACCATCACTTACCCACTACAATGCATTTACGGCATCATTCGGTGTCCCTTTGCTACCGGCGCCAACATCTGCCAAGTTCGCGACAAGAATAAAAACGCCGCCATGTCTGGTCTCGTCATCGGCGTCGCCTTGACCATTCTGATTTACGGTCTCGCCATCCTCAATATCGATTCCTTCATCGAGTTCATGAACATGGACCCCGCCCCTTACCGCACCTTCTCGATCTACGCCATCCTCATTCTCATTATCCAGACCATTTTCTCCTTCGTTCTCGAGAAGCTCTACTTCGAAGACCAAAATTCCCGCGCCAATCGCTACACGTTCACCTTCAATCTTCTCAATTTCTGCGTCCTCATCGGCACCGCCCTCGTTACCAAGAACCAAACCATTATCGTCGCCGTCACCAGCCTCGTCATGGCGCTCTATACTATCATCATCCTCGCCAAAAATTGCAGCAAATTCCGCTTCCGTCTCAATCTCACCCACTGTATCAAATACGACTCCGCCAACCTCGTCAGCTACACCAGCTCTTTCTTCGTTTTTCTTTTTGGCCTCAGCAATGCTATGGAATTTGGTCCGCAGTACGCCCTCGCCATCACCTTTGTCCAGCTTACTACCGACACTCAGTGGGACATCCTCGAATCTATTAATACCCTCGCAAAAGTCGATATTAGCAAACGTCGTTTCAATCTCAAACAAACCGCCAAAAACGCTCGTAAGCTCCTCCTTATTCTCTACGGCACGATCGGCATTATGTTCTTTAGCCTCTACCGCTTTTACGATCTCGACCTCGGCATCACGCTTGCCTACCTCGGCCTCGAAGCTTTCGACTTCTTCGTCACTGCCGACTATTATGTCTATACCAGCTTCCTTCAGCTCAACTGGTCCCCCGCCAAAATGACCGCCAACAAAATCATCACTCGCCTTACTCGTATCTGTTGCTCTTTCATCCCCTCTCCATTTTGCACTAACATCGGCGCCATCCAATCTTCCTTCTACCAGATCATCACCGGTCGCTACTTCTTACACAAACATTTTACCGTCAGCAAATCCGGCGCCGTGCGCAAGCGCCCCGTCCGCAAGGCCACCACTCGCCGTCTCCGCTACCACGACCTCCCGATCGATGAAGAATAAAATTAACGCTAGTGCTTGGTATTTTTACCCCGAGTATGCTACACTGACCCTAGGCAGCGACTTCTTTTGCTAATTAATATTAATTATGCAGGAGAAAGGAGGTGTGCTATGGGTTTTATAATTTATATCAAACGCATTCGGCTAGAG
>CAYOSC010000023.1:0-11387 GCA_964406525.1 uncultured Candidatus Saccharibacteria bacterium
CCTTGTAAGCGGCAGGTCGTCGGGGCAGAGCCGACACACGGCTCCATTTTTGTTGCTTATGAATATTTTTATGCTTGGAGCTTGGAGGAGATTTTATATCATAATTATGATGAAAGTATAGTCTTGCGGGAAATAAATTGGTGCGATACAATATAAATGTTAATCAACTTATTACGATAGAGCAATTTTGTTTTATTTGTGGCATTTTGTCATTTGAAACGACACCATAAGGTCTCCCATTTGACAATTTGCCTAAAAATTGCTCAATAGGTTGATTAACACCCTTGTGGTGTCGTTTTTGTTTAGCTGCGTTGCCAAGAATGTGTATCCGAGGGTGTTAGATTTATATAACCAAATTGGATGGCTTTTGCTAGGAGCTATCTCAGCATGTTTCCAACTTTATGATGCAAGGGTTGGAGAGTAATACTATTTTTGCGTAGACAAAAAGGACGAGTGGATTCTCCTGGGTTATACTATGCGAATATAATATATGTAGATAGTTTTTAGCAAAGCCTCCATCCAAAAGGAGGGCGATCATGCACTACAAGAAACGTCAACTTCATAAGCTACATAGTATTCCAATAGGCTTATGCAAGAAAGCATGTTCCTTAATACGCTTTTCCTCAGGACGCGTTCCTCGAACCCGTCGTCACGGGTCTCGGCCGCTCATTCTCGGTCGTGACCTCCGAAAGCCTTCGGAAAAGGTATTAAAGGAACATAGTAATCTTTCTACAAAAAGATTGTATTTAGTTTCTTATAGTATTCCTCTAAGCTTGCTGGTCGTTCTCCTTTTGGGATTCAGCGTGATGATAAATCCGAGTAGTACGCTTAAGACTAATGCTATAGAAGTGAGTGAGAATGTTTCCGAAAATAGCGAAGAAGATAAAGAAGATGTCGTTGATAATGCAAGCAACACTCAATCGGACGGTTCATTTGGCTATCTAGACGAAGATGAGATGGAGCTATCGCAAGAAGATGTGAATTCGGGAATAAGTTTGCTCTCGGCAAGTCCGGCAAGTTTGACGATAACAGTAGCTAATGGTACGGGCGAACATGGTGCTGGAGTGAATGCAGTAGTAGAAACTTCACAGGATGCTAGCACGGCGTATCGTAGCCATGATATTTCGATTACTGGTAGTAACTTAAAGTCCTATACGGTAACTATTTCTGGGCCAAGTAATTTATCTGGGCCAAGTGGAGCCGTTAAGGCGATCACGGGAGCGAATGGGGCTTATGGAGAAAGTATGCTTCCGGATACATGGGGATATGCTTGGGGCAATACGACGGATGATGATGTAAAAATGCAGTACAAGACGTTGAATAGTAGCGGTACAACGTTGGAGTCGGGAGATGTCGATGCTACTGGTAACGTAGTAATTAGTAAGAAATTAGTTTTTGGGGCAAATTTTAGTACGGCCGCTACACCCGGAACCTATACGGCGAATGTGACGCTTTCTGCAGTGGCGACGCCACTAGCTACATCCTTTACGGTCACTAATAATTATATGCAGAACATGACTAAAGCTGCTTGTAGAGATGTAGCGGTAGGGACTACTGGCATATTGACTGATAATCGACCTGGATATTCTTCCGGCACTATGACAGGGTCGAATGGTGCGACGCATAATATGAACCAGTATGTGATCGTAAAACTTCCGGATGGACATTGCTGGATGCAAGAGAATTTGAGGATAGGAACAAGCAGTGCGATTACTTTGACACCAAGCAATACTGATATTGCGAGCAATTACACTTTACCGGCTAGTAGTGATGATTCTTGGGAAACTATTAATTCTGGCACTAGCCAAATGCGTGTAGGTAGGATCGGTATGACTGTGTCTGCGGACTCCGTAGGGGATGGGAATGGCTGGCAGCCTATCTATGGGAACTATTATTCTTGGTGTGCCGCTACGGCTGGGACGTGTAGTGAAGTCTCGTCTGGAAAGAATAATGTATCGGGCAGTATTTGCCCTAAGAGCTGGCGTCTACCTTCCGGTGGAGATGGGGAAAGCAATTTTCGCATACTATTTTATAGATTAAACTTGCAAGCATGGAATTGGTCGAATGCTTTTAATGAAATAATATCTGCTCCCTATAGTTACGTGGTAGGCGGTGTCGTATGGTCTAATGGTCTTCAAAGCCCTGGTGATCATGCTGGATATTGGTCTAGTACATCTTATGATGCCCATACATATACATATGGTGTAAGTTTTGGGCGCCATTCTGTTTTGAGCTATACTCACTATCAGAATCGCTGTCGTGGTTATTCTGTTCGGTGTATAGCTGACTACTAGGGGCATTTCATAATAATACAAAAGCGGACAAAAATGGCAAAAATTGTCCGCTTTTGCAGTGAGTGACCTCTGTCTGAAATTCGCGGAAGGGGTAAAAAATTGTCCGGTTTGGGAAAAGTAATAAATGCGGTAAAAGTCGGATCAAATACTATATTAACATGTTTAATGGCACATACAATTATATGTACAAAATAGCAATAGACCTTTTTACTAGTCGCAAAAAAACAAGGGATTGTTTTTTAGATTAATTCCCTGCTAGATTTGCTTGCGGTTGGTGACGGAACGGCGCATGGTGCTGGTCCGAGCGACGGCGGTGCTGCGGCTGGTCGGGGTAGTACGTTGGCGAGCGGTGCGGCGCTGGAGGGCGGCTTGATTATCGGCGGCGATCTGGGCTTCGATGCGGGCAGTGATATCGGCTAAGCCTTCGGCGTCGCCAGTAGCTTCGTGAATGGCGAGGATGAGACGGAGGGTGTTTGCACTATGGTCGAGCTGGTAGGCTTGCTCGAGAGCTTCGAGTGCGCCTTTGATCTGGCCGAGACGTTCGCGAGCTTTAGCGAGGGCGATATAGCGGGCAGGAACCGTACTTTCTAGCTCGATGGCTTGCTCGAAAGCCATGGCAGCTTTTTCGTAAGCGCCAGTCTCGAGGTAGATGAGACCGACATTGTGTAGTGAGGATGGGTTATTATCGAGCGACTGGGCGATCTCGAAACACTCGATGGCTTCGTCGAACTTCTGCTCCTTCGCGTAGAGGATGCCGAGACGGTTGTAAGCGGCGGCGTTCTTCTCATCGAATTTCAGAATGGTGAGGAGAGCTTTCTCGGCACGAAGGGGCTTGTGATCGCGCATCGAGGTCTGGGCAGCGCTCCAGAGTTTCTTCATCTGCATGTCGTAACGGGCGCTTCGGGGAGCTTCGGCCTTTTTGTGCTTAAATAGCGGGAACAAAAACGCCAGATACAGAGACATAATAGCGATAACCGCAATACCTATCATATATATTATTGTACCATAAAATTGCAGACTTTTGCTGTTATTTGTAATTCATTAACGAGCACCCACTATTTCATAATTGTCTTAACGCGTTCCGGTGAAGCTCTCGTCATCTCGAGCTTAATGGGTCTGTCTCAGATGCTTATTGCGAGAATCCGACTTGCTTCAGCCGGGAAACGAACTCTTATAAGACAATTATGAAATATGCCTTTAGCATAAATCTGCAACAATGTGCAGTTTAATATGGCAATTATGATTCAGGTTATCGTATAGTTGGAGGAAGTTGGGGAGTTTGGTGAGGAATTTGGAGTTATTAGTTTTGAGATAGGATTTATAAAGTAGCTCGATGGCGGTACCGGTGATCTCGAGGGCTTGCTGGCGGGGCTGAGATTTGGCTTTCGCGATATCGGTAGCTAGTGCGGGGAGTTGTTGCGGGGTGGCGGAAATTAGTTGCTTAGCGGCAGCAAGAATTTTTGGGTTGGCGGTGGGGGCAGCATCGAGCACATTAGTACGTTTCAAATAAAAAGTCTGGGCGCGGGAGCGAATGGTGGGGAGGAGTAGATTGGGCTGCTCGGTGAGGAGGACGAAATGACAAAAAGGTTTCGGCTCCTCGAAGGTCTTGAGGAAGGCATTCTGCGCGGCTTCGTTCATAGCGTCGGCGGGCGTGATGATGAAGAAACGGTCGCGAGTCTCGATATTGTTCGTTAGCGCGAGGAAGTCACGGATCTGCTCGACGGTAATAGTGACTGTAGTTTTGCTCTCGTCGGGGCGGAGGATGAGCGGATTCTGGAATGTGAGCGGTGTATCGGGCGGCACGACGAAGATACTGCAGCTAACCTTCGGGGCGATTTGGTTAATCTCAGAGGGATGATCGAAAAACATTTGGGACTACGGCTGCTCCAAAATAGTATGGAACTCGGGTGGCTCGGGTGCGGAAAAAGTCAGGCGTTGATTCCCTGCCGACCCAGGGATAGTGATTTCGAGGTCACGTGCGTGGAGCATGAGACGTGGAGCAGATTTAGCTTCGCCGTAAACGGGGTCGCCGAGGATTGGTGTGTTGAGATATTTGAGATGGACGCGGAGCTGGTGAGTGCGGCCAGTGGTAGGCTTCAACTCGAGGAGACTCTTGCTATTCTCAGAAGCGAGAACGCGGTAAGCGGTCTGAGAAGGTTTGCCGTTTTGATCGACTTGAAAAGTCGTAGGGCGTTTGAGATTGCGGGAAATCGGCAAGTCAATCAGCGCAGCGGGGAGCTTCGGCGTGCCGGCGACGACGGCGAGGTAGGTCTTGTGGGCTTTGCGGTCTTGGAACTGCTTGCGGAGCATAGACTGGGTCTCAGGATCCTTGGCGAGAATGACGACACCGCTAGTATCGCGGTCGAGACGATGGACGAGTAGTCCGTAATCTTCGAGCGTCGGTTCGGGGCAGTATTCGCCCTTGGCCATGCTGAGTAGGCCAGACGGTTTATTAAGAACAATCACATGATTATCTTCATAGAGGACGGGAATATCGGGCAAGGTCTTGGCTTGATCGGGCACATTGAGCTCGACGAGATCGGTATCAGAGAGCTTGGTATTCGGTTTTTTGACGATTTCATGATTGATTTTTACGAAGCCACTTTTGATGAAATGCTGGAGGCTAGAGCGGTTGTATTCTGGATGCTGTTCGACGAGGATGTGGTCGAGGCGCTTGCGGGTGTCTTCCGAATTATCCTCCGGCAAAACCGTATCGCCGTTGATGACGCGGGAGAGCTCGGGTTTGCTGAATTTCTTGCCGGTGATGATCATGTTTACCTCAATGCGAAAGCCCGCTGGACGGCGTAAAGTTTCTGATTGGCGACTTCATTAGCGTATGTTTCGCCCTGGGCGAGGAGATCGAGAATTTCGTCGTCGCTGATGGCGGCATATTTGCGCTGGAACTCGCCGAGGAAGAGCGCGACGTCATCGGCGACTTTTTGCTTGAGGTCGCCGTAGTGAGTCTCGCCGGCCCAGGTAGAAATGACATCTTGGAGTGGTGAATTATTCACAAGGGCGTCGATCTGGAGTAAATTACTAATGCCGGGCTGATTAAACATATCGTACTGGATCTTGCCGACACTATCGGTGGTGGCGGACATGATTTTCTTCTTAACTTGGTCGGGAGTATCGGAGAGCATGATTTTGCTATTGGCGGAAGCGGCGGATTTGCTCATTTTCTTCTCGGGATTTTGAAGATCACGGATGCGGATACCGTTATCGACGTTCATGAATTTAGCTTGGTCTTTCGGTTCTTTTGGTAAAATGAAGATTTCGCCATATTTGTGATTAAAGCGCTCAGCGAGACGGCGAGTGAGCTCGAGATGTTGGAACTGGTCTTCGCCGACCGGGATGAACTCGGCATCGTATAATAAGATATCGGCCGCCATTAGCACGGGATAGTCGAAAATGCCGACATTGACGCTGTCTTTGCCTTCACTCTTATCTTTGTACTGGGTCATGCGGTTGAGCTCGCCCATAGTAGCGACGCAGTTGAGAATCCAGCAGAGCTCGGAATGAGC
Organism: uncultured Candidatus Saccharibacteria bacterium; assembly: GCA_964406525.1. Taxonomy (GTDB): domain Bacteria; phylum Patescibacteriota; class Saccharimonadia; order Saccharimonadales; family Saccharimonadaceae; genus Nanosyncoccus. The sequence continues at coordinate 5,816 of CAYOSC010000023.1, forward strand.
CGGAACACGCGATTGGCGGTAGAGATGGACATTCGGGGTGATATTGAGTCCAGCGGCGAGGTAATATTTGAGTGAGCGGATGATGTTTTGCTGTAATTCCCCGTCGATCTCGGCGATGATGGAATGTAGATCGGGCGCGAAGATATTAATATGATGATCGTGGCTATGAGCGTTGGCGAGGCGCACCATCGGCACGAGCGCACCCAAGAAGTTGCCAAGCGTGAGTTCACTATTGGCACGGATGCCGGTGAGGATCGTAGGAAGTTTGCGAGAAGATGTAGTATTGTTCATAGATATATTATAGCACAGTAATGATAGGGATTATGGGAGATTATGAAGTTGTGCGGAGCGACTGTGGGGTCGTCGGCTGAAAAAAGACCCCGACTGAGCAGTCGGGGCGGAAGCGGAGTGACGAAGTGTCACTCGTGGTTCAGAAGAAGTCGCTATGGAAAAGCTTGTCGAAGGTCTGTTGATCGTCGAACTGAGAGGGGTAGTTGATGTGTTCGGGTGGGATCTGATGGCGCTTGCAAAATTGGTCGAACCATGGGAACCAAGCTCCGCGGACGTCGATGACGGCGGTTTTGACGACATCGAAGACGTACGGAAAGCCGTAATAATCATGCTTGTAGAAGATGACCGGTATGAGCCAAGTTGCCACGATGGAATCGTCGCCGTCGGCTTCGTCAATGGACCAGTAATCACGGCTAGTCAATCTACCGCAATAAGCCTTTTTGTAACTTAATCTTCCACCAGCACCATGAGCTTCATAGATGAGACTGGACAGCGTAGCTTCGAGCTTGTCGATAATAGTAGCGAGCTGGATGCGCGGGCGGGCTGACTCGGGAATGTGAGAATCGGTCGGATCTTGGAAATACAGAAAATCCTGGAGCCGCTCGGCCCGAGCCGCAGGTGGGAGGCTGGAAATAGCCGAAGCGAAGTAACTGAGCTCGACTTTATTCTTCTCGGCGCTGTCCTGACTACCATCGTCGAAATGATCACCGTAGAGATTCTCGCCAAGGTCGTGCAGTGTGAGGAGCTGGCGGGTACGCTCATAGTCGTCTGGCGCGAGGAGCTGGTGGTGCTGATTAAGCCCCTCCAGCAAGGCGACGCAACCGCTGGCATGCTCAGTGGCGGATTCAATCCGACGGTAATCCCTGGGAGCTTTGATGTCGAGAAGAATGTCACCGTTACAGCCGCAGGCCTCGTAGCCGATGCGCGGCGTAAAGTTTCCCTCGTGTACGGCGCGGTAGAACCGCCAGATCTTCGCGGAGGCAGGGTGGATACTGTCGGGGGCGATATTGCGACTGACTGGGGTTACGGTATCTCCGATCTGAACGATGGTATGGTCGACAATCTCGTTTTGAGTCTGCTCATCGGTAAAAGTGACCGTGATGAGGCCGCGATCGGTTGGGGTGCGGACGATTTGCTGCATAATATCCCTCCTTTAGCAGCGATAATAAATGTAGGACGTGATATGTGAGATGTAGGACACGGGACGTGGAGCGTGAGGTGAATTCGCAAACGCTGGACTATGGTGGCTTTAGCAACTTCTTTTAAGGTGCAAGCAGTTGCTCGATATAAATTATTATATAGCAGTTTGGAATGACTGCAAGCGTAAGCGAAGTGAAATAATAAAAATACTCGCATAGGCGAGTAGGCTTTAATCTTGGTGGAGTGCAGGAGATTTGAACTCCTCACCTCTTCGCTGCCAGCGAAGCGCTCTAGCCAAATGAGCTAGCACCCCATTGCTTATATTTTACCACATGGAGGATTTATTGCAAGTGATTTTTCGTCGTATTGAGCACTGTTATATAATTATCTTCACGAGCTCCGGTAAGTCTCTCCTCATCTCAAGCTGACTAATTGATACTAGATGCTTGTCGCGAGAATCGGACCCGGCTTAGCCGGGAAATGAGCTCTTATGAGATAATTATATAACACAGTTTTGCTGCTAATTCCGTCTAAGTACTAGACAATTGTGGCGCCGTCGACGGAGACAATCGCGCCGCTGACGTAGCTAGCAAGTTCGCTGGCGAGGAAGAGAAAGACGTTGGCGACTTCGCTAGGCTCGCCGATGCGGCCGAGTGGGATCGGAGCGGCGACGCGAGCAACCATATCTTCAGGCAGAGCGGCAACCATATCAGTTTTGGTGACGCCAGGTGCGACGGCATTGACGCGGATGTTGTCTTTGCCAAGCTCACGGGCGAGAGATTTAGTGAGGCCATTGACGGCACTCTTGCTGGCCGGGTAGCCACAGCCGCTGGGTTGACCATAGAGGCTAACCATTGAGCTAGTATTGATGATGCAGCCGCCGCCATGGTCACGCATGTAGGGAGCGACCGCTTTAGAGCAGTCGAAAAGCGCCTTGACGTTGAGGTTCATAATGTCGTCGAAAGCTTTTTCGGTGTAGTCATAGAGCGATTCGCGTGCAGAGATTCCGGCATTATTGACAAGAATGTCAATCTGACCGTATTTTTCGATAATCTCGGCGATAGCTTGTTCGACGGACGCGAGATTGCCGAGCTCGGGCGCCATGCCAGAGACCTCCCAGGCCGGATTTTCAGCTTGGAGACTGGCGACGGCTTTGTCAGCACTTTCTTGACGTGAACCGAAGAGAATAACTTTGGCGCCTTGTTGTAAATATAATCGTACGATTTCGTAGCCGATACCGCGCGTGCCACCGGTGACGACAGCGATTTTATCTTTAAGTAAATCAGTAATCATTTTCCTCCTTGTAGATTAATTGTAGCACGCGAGGCAAATTGTGTTAAGATAAGATTATGAAACCTGCAAATAAGTTGCAATTCCGGTGGCGAAGGTTAATCGTGGTAGTGGCAGTAGCTGTGGCGGCGATTGGGCTAGTGGTCGCGAGCCCAAATAGTTATGAAGAAGTGTTCGAGCCGACAGAGACTTTGGCAGAAACGCAGCCATTAGGGGAGAGTGCCACTAGCGGTCCTCTGGCGACGGAGGTGTTAGCGAAATTAGAAGTCAAAGGTAGAGCGCCAAAGACGGGCTATGGCCGGACGGAACAATTCTATAAAACTTGGCCGATGGTGGAGGGGTGTAATTTGCGCCAGCGAATTATCAAACGCGAACTAGGCGAGACGGCAAAGCTAGATACGGATGCTTGTACGGTGCTTAGTGGGGAGTTTGATGAGTCATATACTGGACAGCATTTGATATTTTATCAGAAGTCGGATTTGTCTAAGGGCATCCAGATTGACCATGTGGTGGCACTGTCGGATGCGTGGCAGAAAGGCGCGCAGCAGCTGACGCAGGATGAGAGATACACGTTGGCGACAGATCCGCTGAACTTGTTGGCGGTAGATGCTAGCGCGAATCAGCAAAAGTCGGATGGCGATGCGGCGACGTGGCTGCCGAAGAATAAAAGTTTCCGGTGCCAATATGTAGCACGGCAAGTGTCGGTGAAATTTAAGTATAATCTATGGGTGACGCAGGCGGAGCATGATGCAATCGCGCGAGTACTAGAAACGTGTCCGCGGGAAGTAGCGCCCGGAGTAAGCCTAGATTAAACTACGAGAGTCTCGATAAAAGGCGTTACCACATAATTATCTTCACGAGCTCCGGTAAGTCTCTCCTCATCTCAAGCTGACTAATTGATACTAGATGCTTGTCGCGAGAATCGGACCCGACTTAGCCGGGAAATGAGCTCTTATAAGATAATTATGCGGTAAGTGTTGACGCGCGGAGTACGATTTTAGACGGCTTCGGTGAAAGAATTTTGTAGTAATTCACGCATAGATTCAAGGTCGTAAGTCGCGTCAGCTTGGAGGTGGGCGGAAATGTGACGATGGCTGCGAAGAGCTTCGCGAATGGCTACCGGATAGAGCGCTGGCGTGGCACCGAAATTATTCAGAGCGGTCAGCTCGGTATCGGGTTGGAAACTGTAGTCAACGACTTTGCCATTATAATAGCCTTGTAGAATGTTACCGTGCGGAAGCTGATCGGACATACTAATCGTGCCGAGAGCGGCGAGGAGGACGTAATCGCTAGTAGAGTCGATTGTTGAGAGACTGTTGGTATAGAAGATATTGAGATAGAGATCGGTCTGATGGGCTTGCCAATAATTGAGGACGGGCTGAGTAATATTGTCGAGTAGCTCGGTCTCGGAAAAGGCCGAAGTGATGAGAGCAAGCTCGGCCTCGGGTAAGACCTCGGGGAGATTATGATAGAGATAATAGGCGGTCGGGAAGGCGCGGCTGATCGCGGGATTTTGCGTAGTACCGAGATACATAGCGAGGCCATGCACAGTATTAACGGTGGGGAGCTGTGGATCAGCTACGGAATAGACTTCGTGACTTTCGGAACATTCGAAGAGGCCACTCGCAGAAGCTTCATCGAAGTAGAGGGGCTGATATTTACCATTACAGAGGGTAAATGTGAGGTCTGATAGTAGTGGTGGAATACCAGCGACGCGAGCCTGAGCTTGAGCGGCGGCGAGTTCGGCAACTTCGGCGGAGTCGGTAGAGGAAGAAGTCTGTGATAGGTAGATTGGTCCGATAATGACACTGATCACGGAGAGGGCAGAGAGCATGGTGAGAGAAATTTGGACGCTGGGGCTGAGCTTGGCGGAAGGGTGAGTGTATTGCTTGCTGGCGAGCAGAGCCAGGACGGTGAAAATTGACGTGACGATGATGAAAACGAGGGTGAGATGGTGCGGTTGCCAAGCGCGAACGCCGCCGAAGAACCAAACTGTGAGGATTTCGGCGAGACTACCAGCGATGAGGATGGTGGTGAGACGGGCTTTGGCTAGCTGGGCGCGCCAAGCGAGAATTAGCGCAACGAGACCGAGAACAGCAACGAAACTGCTGATGAGTAGGACGCATTTGAGGGCGGCAGGGTAGTAAATGCTGGTCACCCAAGTATAATCGGCGGTCGAGGCCATGAGAATGAGTTGGAGCGGACCGATGATGATACCGAGAATGATGCTGAGGACGAAAGTCGTAATGGCGAGCGGCAATGCAAAGTTGTGCTCGGAGCGACGCTCGGAGAGCTCGTGGATGAGATTAACTGGCCAAAGTAGCTGCGAAGTGTGCTCGTCGGTCATGGAAGTATGCTGCGCGGAATCAGGAGTATGTTGCGTAAGTTGCGGAGTATGATTGATAGATTGTGGAGTATCTGCTTCGGGTTGCGGGGTATGATCTGCGGAGAGCGGAGTATGTTCTGTGAATCGTGGAGTACGTTTTGTGGGCGATGGAGTAAGGTTAAGCGGATGCATAGCAAAAATAGATTGCATTACACTACGATTGGGCCACAGAAGAGCACCTGTATTATTCCCCACCTCACGACCTTTCATATATTTTATTGTATCATAAAGGTTGTGGTTTGTGTGAAGAAATATAATATATAACTTATGGAGGATGTGTTATAATATATGGTATGAATTTGAAGATCGCAACCTTCAAAATCTAAACCAACATATTACTACAGAATCGAGCAGTACAAAATGCGAAACTCCAAAAAATTTTACTTCGGGAAAGGTTGGGTTTGAACTTAAAGATTGGAATCTTGAAAATCTAAACCAACATGCGACTCCATATATTCCGTTTTC
>CAYOSC010000024.1:0-11009 GCA_964406525.1 uncultured Candidatus Saccharibacteria bacterium
TAAAGGTTATTCTTTTTATTTGTATTGTTTCTTTCCGGATTAGTTAATTAAACCATAAACATAATTACTATTGACATTTTTGGCAAAGTGTGCTACAATGGGAGTAGGAATGGCGATTGTATGCCAAACCGAATGCTCTTTAAAATGTTAATTCAGTCAAGCTCTCAATCCAAAAAATCTGAAAGGTGGTTAGTTCGATGAAAAAGGAGTTTGTTAAGTTAAGCAAGAGGTTACTGTCGGTGTTATTGGCTGTGATCATGCTGGCGTCGGTCGGCGGCAATTTCGCCTTCGCGGCGAGTAGCGGATCTAACGTGACTACCACGTCCACCGATGTGGGCGAGGAGGTCAAGGTAGTCACAGGGATGGTGTCAAGCGCGGTTTTCTTCTCTACCGGGAAGGTATACACACTGGACACGAATTACTGGACTATAGGCTCAAATGCGCACTACGACCCCTACTACGGCACAGAGGTAGCGTCTTTCCAGCTGAGCAACTGGGCAAAGATCGCTCGGCTGATGAACATGCTCTACCCGGCCGACCAGATCCCTGACGAGATTGCTCGTTTGACTGAGTATAATAAGCTGGATTCTCTGAAGCGCAGAATCACAAGCGGTCAGAAGCAACCCATCTGGAATTACCTCAGCACGGCCACTCGGAAGAAGATTGCTAATATGGACGCCGAGCATGCGCTTATGCATGTCAAAAGACAGCCGGAGTACGCTCGGAATGCCGATCTGCGCCAATATGTAGACGAATTTCTGAAGTGGACTCTATCTGGTCCGCAGCTACGCTGGGGGCTGAGGGTGCTCTTCCCGGATTACACGTACGCAATTAGTACTTGGGATCTGAGGAGTCTGTTGAACTTCGCACAGTGCGTTGTCAATACAGCGCAATACCAGCAGCTGTACGCGCGAATGAAGGATGTTAGCAATGGCAATCACGATGTGCAGTCGCTGCTGCAGCGATTCACTTACAGCCAAGCTAAGATGTACGAGCTGGGGCTCTCGCTGGCGGCGGATTATTATCTGCACGATGCGGTCTACGCGCTCGAAACGTGGGAGATAGTACTCCCGACGACCATGGTATCCAATGTGATGCCCAACGCAACTGCGGTTCCCGACGTTGACGATCCGGATGGCGGAGTCGGGACGATTATCGATCCTGATGAGCGACCGGTGCCGAGTATACCGGTAGCGGAGGCTCGTACGCCGAAATACTACAGATAAGCGTTTGCAAGCTCTGCCTGTGACAAAAGTTTCTTATGCCGAGTTTTATAGCAGGATAATTCCTACACCAAAGAGCACAGACTAAATTAACATTTACCAAAACAACAAGGGTCTCCGAAGAGGAGGCCCTTTGACGTTCTGTCTCAAAGCTTCGCGCCGCAAACACACTTGCTCTCGGGTCGCGTCCCTCGAGCCCGTCGTTACGGGACTCGGGCGCTCATCCTCGGTCGTAGCCTCCGGAAGTCCCGAGAGCAAGATATTTGCGGAACGACATTACGCCTTAGACGACGATGTTGATTAGTTTGGCGTTCTGCGGGATGATGATTTTACGGATCTCTTTGCCAGCGGTGAATTTCTGGACGTTCGGCTCGGCGAGGGCGAGCTCTTGTATTTTCGCCTCGTCACCAATGACATCGGCGGAGACGGAGATACGGGCGCGGAGCTTACCATTGACCTGGACGACGAGTTCGACAGTATCTTCGGTCAGATAAGCATTGTCCCAGCGCGGCCATTCGTCATCACTACCGAGGCGCTCGAGCAGCTCAGAGCCGAGATGCGGTGCGAAAGGCTTGATCATCTTGACTAGAGCGATTTTGTCTTCAGGAGTGGCGCCGAGTTTGTAAAGCTCGTTGACATATTCCATGAGAGAGGCTACGGCAGTGTTAAAGCTGCAGCGATGAATATCCTCGGTGACTTTCTTGATAGTTTTGTGGCGAAGAGACACGCTCTGATCGTTAGCCGCATCGTCGCCGAGGCATAAATTCCAGCAACGGTTGAGGAAGCGGTAGACACCGCCGATGGCTTCGGTGTTCCAGGCGGCATCTTGGTCGTAAGGGCCGATGAACATTTCGTAAGTGCGCAAGGTGTCGGCACCGTAGCCGCTATCGATGACTTCAAGCGGGTCAATGACGTTGCCCTTGGACTTGGACATTTTCTTGCCGTCGGGGGCGTTAATATAACCATTGTAAAGTAGCTTCTTCACGGGCTCGCGGAAAGGCAGATAGCCTTGATCAGCGAAGAACTTACACCAGAAACGGACGTAGAGCAAATGCGCCACGGCGTGATCGCCACCAACGTAAATATCGGTTGGCGCCCAATATTTGACAGCTTCGGGGTCCCAGGCAGCTTGGTCGTCGTGGGGGCTGGTGTAGCGCCAGAGATACCAGCTAGAGCAGGCGTAGCCATCGAGCGTGTCGGTCTCGCGGGCCATTTCTTCACCGTCAATGGTGACTTTGAGCCAGTCTTTAGCCTTAGCAAGTGGTGAACGGCCGGTATCATCGGGTTTGTAATCTTGGATTTCTGGATGCATGACTGGGAGCTGGTCTTCGGGAATCGGATGAGCATTTCCGTCTTTGTCGTAAGCAATCGGAATCGGACAGCCCCAGTAACGCTGGCGCGAAATCAGCCAATCACGCATTTTGTAGGTGACTTGTTTATGGCCGAGGCCACGCTCTTCGAGCCAAGCCACAATCTGTTCGCGAGCGTCTTCGCTGCGCGTGCCGTTAAATTGCTCGGAATTGACCAGCTCGCCTTCACCATGATAACAACCGACATCGGCGCTATCGTCGGGCTTCTCGATGACTTCCTTGACCGGCAAGTCAAACTTCTCCGCGAAAGCAAAATCGCGCTCGTCGTGGGCAGGGACTGCCATGATTGCGCCAGTGCCGTAGCCCATGAGAACATAATCCGAGACCCAAATCGGGATTTCCTCACCAGTGGCGGGATTTATAGCATTACTGCCGGTGAAGACGCCGGTCTTCTCTTTGTTTTCTTGACGCTCAATTTCGGACTTCTTGATGGCGGCTTGACAATATTTCTCGACTGCGGCGCGAGTATTATCGTTAACCAAATTCTTAATTAAGGGATGTTCTGGCGCTAGGACGAGGAAAGTGACACCAAAAATTGTGTCGGGTCGGGTAGTAAAAACTGTGATGGAATTTGTAGCCACGGAAAGGTCATCATGCTTTTCGGAAGACTCTCCCGCGCGCCCGTCGTTACGGGGCTCTGGTCGCTCGTTCCGCTCCTCGTTGGTCGCGTATGCTTCCGAGAAAGCACGATTCCCTTTCTGGACCATATCTACGTCATTATTAGCATATTGACCAGCAACTGTAAACTTAATCTCGGCACCTTCGCTACGGCCAATCCAGTTTTTCTGCATGGTTTTGATTTTATCAGGCCAATCAAGCTGGTCAATATCGCGTAGGAGTTCGTCGGCATAATCAGTAATCTTGAAGAACCATTGTTTCATTTTCTTTTTCTGGACTTCGGTACCACAACGCCAACAATGGCCATTTTCGACCTGCTCATTAGCTAGCACAGTCTGGTCGACTGGGCACCACCACTGATAAGATTCTTTTTGATAAGCCAAACCAGCCTTGTAGAGCTGCAAGAAACACCACTGGGTCCATTTATAATACTCGGGGTCACTGGTGTTAATCTCGCGGTCCCAGTCGATAGCATAGCCGAGTTTCTTGGCCTGCTTGCGGAAATTCTTAATATTGGTAGCAGTGGCACTTTGGGGAGAAATACCGGTCTTAATGGCGTAATTCTCAGCCGGAAGCCCAAAAGTATCATAGCCAAAGGGGCGCAAAACATTCATGCGCTGCTGCGTGTAAAAGCGCGTCAAAACATCAACAATGGTGAAATTACGGACATGACCAACATGCAGACCAGCGCCAGATGGGTAGGGGAACATTTCAGCGAGGTACTTTTTCGGCTTAGGAGTGCCGTCAGGGTTTTTCGCGTCAAGCGGGCCAGCTTTGAAGGCTTTGGTCTCGTCCCAAATCTTTTGCCATTTTTGTTCGATTCGCAGTGGGTCATATCTTTCCATGGTATATATTATAGCATAAATGAGGGGTTACTGAGAAATTTGAGATACTGAAATACCCCAGCCGAAGCTGGGGCAGGGTTGGTGGTTAATCTTGGACGGTCTGGGCGATCGGGTCAACGTGCTGCGCGATCGTTTCGGCGATGGCTTCGATTGCGTTCTGGGAGGCGTCCGGATCATTGCTTTGCGCCGAGGCGGGCTGAGTAGATGTGTCTGTACGCTCGTCGCCGTCCGAGTTTTGCCCGCGGCGACGTACCGAGTTGAAAGTGTTACATATAGTAAACTCCTCAATAGTATACACAGCCAAAATTACTTTGGCAAACATCCAGATGAATTGCCAAGGGGCAGCCGTCTCGCTGTTCCAGATAGCACAGGTGGCCCAGACGTGCAGAAGAGAAATGATAACAAAGGAAGAAAAAGTAAAGACTTCTAGGTGCGCGAGCAGTGCGATGAGGAGAATAGTGACTCCCCAGAGTATAATCTCGGACATGATGCGGTTCTGGCGAGCCCATTCGAGCACATTGTTGAAGGCGGCAGCAACATTCTCGGATGTCCAGCCGGCAACCGCTAAAATCAGGCAGCCGATCATCAGCAGCAGAGCTATAATCGTAGCCCAGACAATAGCAATGCGCGACAGCTCAAACTTGAGCGTGTCGTGACCAAACCGGTATTTAAGGTAGACGACAGCAGCGAAAGCTACCGCCACGAGCGTAATCATGCCAGCCAGCATGAGCAGGACAAAAGCATACTCTTTCATGTTTTCCCTCCAAATAGTAAGTTTTTGACTGAAAAGGCGGACTTTTGACTCTTTTTTCACCAACTTTCTAAAATTACTAGGCTGTTTTGCAAGCCCTATCTCTTCTTATTGTAGCACACTTTAGCGAAAAAGTCAATGTTTTACGGGCTGAGGGAGTTATGTTATAATATGGTTACTATGCGAGAAGTAATCTTAGTACTGCACAATATTCGCTCGACTTACAACGTGGGGGCGATTTTGCGGACTGGCGAGGGCTTAGGGATAGCGAAGGCGGTTTATTCTGGATATACGCCACGGTATGATGATACGAGATTACTGCCACATTTGCGGGAGAAATTAAATCGACAGATTACGAAGGCGGCGCTGGGAGCGGAGGAGCTGGTGACACAAGAAGGTATTGAGGACTTGAATGCTTGGATAAGAAAGCGGAGAGACAATGGGTATGGAATCGTGGGGCTAGAGAATAATCTAGCGCCAGAGGAGCAGGGGCGGAAGATAGTTCTAGATGGGCGAGTGCTAGACTTCGGTCCGAAGGTAGTGCTGGTGCTGGGCGAAGAAGTGCATGGCATCCCCAGTGAAATCCGCGCAAATATGGATTATTTCCTAGAGATCCCGATGCATGGGCGGAAAGAATCTTTCAATGTGTCGGTAGCGGCGGGGATAGCGATGTTTGAGCTGACGAAGTGAGTTTTAATCTTCTGGGTCGGTGATGCCGGATTGGGCGCTGAAGCCATCGTAATAATTAGTCTTGATCGGGGGATGGCCGATTTTATTCGCGGCGGCGACGATTTCTTTAACATCGTCGGTAAGCTTGTAGATCTTGGTGTCGCGGGCGGAAATGAGACCCATCGGGAGCATTTTACCCTCGATGAACTTCGTGAGCGGGCGCCAGAAACTCTTGCCGAAGAAGAAAACCGGCATCTTGGGCATCTTGCCCTCTTGCATGAGGATGACGATCTCGGAAAGCTCGTCAAGCGTACCGAGGCCGCCCGGGAAGAGGACGTAAACTTTTGCTGACATGGCGAGCATGACTTTGCGGGCGAAGAAATATTTAAACTGAAGAGTGTCGGTCAGGTAAGGATTCGGCTCCTGTTCGTGACTAAGGGTGATATTGAGACCAATGCTGCGACCGCCGTATTCAAAAGCACCGTGATTGGCAGCCTCCATGATGCCAGGGCCGCCACCAGTAATGACGGCGTGACCGTTCTGAGCGAGGAGCTGGCCGAGCTCGCGGGCTTTTTTGCAATATTTACTATCTTGCGGAAGCCGAGCTGAGCCAAAAATCGTGACGCCCTGCGGATAGGTACGGACGATCTTTAGACCCTGCTCGAGGTCGCGAGCGTACGCCTTGGCACGGGCGACGTCGGCGGCTTCGAGTTGTTTCAAAACATCTTCATCTAACATAATTCTCCTTTACTGCCATGCGGCGATATCTTCGACTTTTTGGATGGGCATCGGGTGCAAGCTCTCGTTCCCTTTTAGCAGGCCGGCCTTGGCGCCGTATTTCTGTGTGACGAGCGAGGCATTAGCGGCGCCCCAGCAGAGAGCCTGGCGGAAGCTGGCACCACTCGCATACTTAGCGAGGAAACCGGAGCCAAAAGCATCGCCAGCACCAGTACGGTCGCGGACGCGCCCCTGCTCGTAGACGCCCAGACGGTAGGTCTTTTCGTGATTGGTGGCAATGGCACCCATCATGCCATCGGTGATGAGGACGGTTTGGCAATAATTCGCCAGATGCGATAGTAATTCAGTAAGTAAGACGCCAGGGACGATCTGCGCCGCCTCTTCCTTATTGACTAAGAGGATATCGACGAGGTCGAGCAGGCCAACTAGCTTGCGCGGCTGAGCAAGCTCGAGCTCGCCAGGATTAAACATGACTTTCGCGCCGAGCTGATGAGCTTTCTCGAAAAACCGGAGCAGTGTATCCATGTCGCCGCGAAGGCTGGTGACGTAGAGCCAGTCGGGCTGGATATTATCGAGATCCTCAGGATCGAGATTACTAAAACCAGCTGAAGCACCGCGGTAAGTTAAGATAGTGCGTTCGGCGGTACGAACATCGAGCAAAATCACCGAGCAGCCAGTGTGACCAGAGACATATTCGACATAACTACTGTCGATATTCTCATGATCGAGACACTCGAGAACGGCATCGCCAGCGGCATCGCGACCAATATTACCCATAAAAATCACTTCGTGGCCACCACGAGCGAGGCTGACGGCGGCATTAGTACCGCCACCACCGATAGTGAAATTAACCTTGTCAATGTCAATTTTGCTGCCGATCGCAAGGCGACCAAAAATCGAAACGCCATCATCGAGCTCAAGACCTTCGAAATCATCACGGTCGAGCATGTAGATATCTTGCAGCGCAGAGCCGATGGTGACGATACGGCTCATATGAGGACGCCCTTTTTCTCGGATTCGGTGATGAGAGACTGGTACATGGCAGTCTTGTCGGCGGCGTTCGTAATGGCACTACCAACGTTGATGACGTCGACGCCGGCATGGGTAATAGCGCGGACATTGCTGAGATTCACTCCGCCGTCCCAGCCGATCTCAACTTCGGGCTTGATGGCGCGGATGAGCGGGACTTTCTCGGTCTGGAGCATGTCAGCAGCGCCGCCTTGGCGGCCAAGCTCGCCGGCAAAAATCATCACATGATCGGCGAGCTGAATGCGGCTCTGGACACGAGCGGGATAAGTAGTACGCAAAACCGCAATCCCGGTCTTAATACCATTAGCGCGAAGCTGCTCGAAAAAGGCTTCGACATTATCATCAACCTCGGCATGAACGATACAGAGCGAAGGCTTCAAAGCGATAATAGCGGCGAGATGCTCACTCGGGCGGGCGGACATGAGATGAACGTCAAGCGTGATACCTTCTAGGCCATGCATACTGGAAAGCGGGAGGAGATTCGTCGGGGCAAAGCTGCCGTCGGAAGCATCAGCATGGATACGCTTACTGAATTTGCTGAATTCGGTCAGATTGGCGTCGTAGACGGCTTGGGAATCGGTGGTGATAGTGGGGACGATGGTGGACATGACTATAATTCCTCGCTTTCGTCAAGCTTGCGAACGCGCCGTAAGTATTTTTCTTCAGGATTGGGCTGAGAGTGACAAAAAGCCTTGACGATGGGCTCCATTTGGTCGACTTCTAGATAGTCAGCTGAGAGACAGAGTATATTAGCATGGTCATTGACTCGGGCATGGCGCGCACTCTCGACAGTGTCGGCATTGGCAGCACGAATACCCTTAAAACGGTTCGTCTGCATAGTGACGCCGTGAGCGGAGCCGCAGAGCAAGAGGCCTAAACCATGGGCATCCTGGAGGACAGCCTGCGCGACCGCAACGGCCGGGTCATTATAATCATCTTCTGGATCATACTCATGCGCGCCGAGATCTTCGACCTTGACCATGCCAGGATGGCAAGCAGCGAGGAGCTGGGCGAGCTCGTTCTTTTTCTGAAAACCGCGATGATCTGCTCCGAGATAGATAGTATATTCTGGCATGTTCCTCCTTATCTCCCAAAATCGACTGCTAACTCGACGAGACGATTAGAGTAGCCCCATTCGTTGTCGTACCAGACAACAAGCTTGACGAGGTCACCACAGACGACGTTGGTCAGGGGTAGATCGACGATGGCGGAATTCGCATCACCACGGAAATCAGAGCTGACGAGCTCGTCTTTACTGACGTCAAGGATGCCTTCGTAATAAGGCTCTTTCGAGGCGCGCTCGAAGACGCCATTGAGCTCTTCGACGCTAGTCTTGCGCTTGACAACGGCGGTAATATCGGCGAGTGAAACGGTGAGATTCGGGACGCGAACAGAGAGACCGTCGAATTTCCCTTCTAGGCTCGGGATAGTCAGGGCGGTGGCCTTAGAGGCGCCGGTAGTAGTAGGGATGATATTGACAGCGGCAGCGCGGGCTTCGCGGAGATCCTTCGCGGCGTCATCGACGAGCCGCTGGGAGGCGGTATAAGAATGGACGGTGGTCATGAGGGCTTTCTCGACGCCAAAATTATCCTCAAGGATCTTCATGACTGGAGCGATACAGTTCGTAGTGCAGCTAGCGCAAGAGAGGATCTCATCATCAGCAGTGACGACTTCCTCGTTCACACCGAGGACAACGGTCTTCGCGCCAGGACCCTTCGCCGGAGCGGAAATGACGACCTTGCGTGCACCGGATTTAATATGGGCACGAGCATCGGCCGGGTTTGTGAAAGCACCGGTGCACTCCATGACAGTGTCGATCTGGAGCTTATCCCAGGGGAGCTTCAGCGGGTCGGGCTCGCAGAGGAAGAGGATTTTGCGATTATCAATAATAATATGCTTGTCATCATAACTAATATCGTGATCATAAACGCCGTAAGCGGAATCATATTTCAGGAGGTGAGCAAAAGTCTTCGTATCGCCGATACTATTAATCGCGATAACCTCGGCGTCGCTGCGCTCAAAAGCAATCTTGAAAGCACAACGCCCAATCCGACCAAAACCGTTTATTGCCAATCTTACCATGTTGCCTCCTAAAACTACTTGTACTTATTGTAGCATAAGAAATATGAAAAATTAAGAGGGATTTTTGGAGAAATTTAGGTCATTTTCTAATTAACTGCTTGCATTTTCTGCGGATTAGCATAATTAGTATTGACATTTTCAGTAATGTGTGCTATAATAGAGGGTGTAGGGGTTGCTACTATAGCCCTTGTATACTTAACAAAGCTTAGTCAAAATTTTATAGAAAGGTCTGATATTTATGACAACTACGGTCCGGCAAGCCATTTTGAGTAGAGACGACGAATATGGCGAATTCTACAGTATTACAAACTCACAGCGCAAGTTTGACACCGATGGGCTCTTCAGTTACAGAGACGGCGACGATAATGTCGGTCTGCGCGTGAAAGCGATGGAACACTACGACAGCGAAGAAGGCTTAGCGAAGATCGTCATGCAGAACTTCCGCATCGAGCAAATCGGTGAGGTTGAAAATTACTTTGACGACGGACTCTTTCGGCTTAACCTCTTACGGATCCTGCGCGGGCAGGACGCGGACGGTTGGAAGATCACCCAAATATCGATTGGGCATGGAAAAGTAACATTCTGCCTGCACAATCCTTCTCTCGCCACTCTCGCGAACGAACAGTATAGGCTGTTGACGAGTTTTAGAAGCCAGGCGCTCGATCTATGCGGTGAGGAGATGCCTGAATCTGATAAGCTCATCGCTGGATTAGGCAGACCAATCTCTATCGTGATGGCATACTGGGAGCTACTCGACATTGGAAACGTAGAGTCCCTCAAGCCGGAAGATTTTAAGAGGCTGAAATACAGAAGATCTTTTCATTTCAGTGTATGGGCGCCGAAACCGTCTGGGAAATACCCCAAGAACCGGAGGACAGATATCATTCTCACCAGAGATGGGGACGTTGTTATAGTAGAATGCAGCAAACACTGGCGTCGTGAGATAGAGTTTTTGAAACCTACACCCGAGCAGGTGAGTGCCGAAGAACAGCCCGTGATAATTGCTGAATATTACGAGTAAGACTAATTTTGACTAAAAGCTCAGCCTCCGGATTTCGGTCCGGAGGTTTTTACGTTGGTTGAAACATATCAGCTGGAACTTATTATGAGCTAGATCCTAAAATCCCCCGTCACCGGGGGATTTTATTGCGTTGCTTTCCCGATCTGCACTAAGCACGGGCGAAGTGTGCGAAGGCACGGTTCGCTTCAGCCATGCGGTGACAGTCTTCTTTCTTCTTGAAGGCAGCACCGGTTTCGTTGTAAGCATCAACGATCTCGGCTTCGAGACGTTTTGCATATGGCATGCCTTGACGGGCGCGAGCAGACTGCACGAGCCATGAAAAGGCAAAATGCTGCTGGCGATGACCACTAATCGGGAACGGAATCTGATAGTTAGCGCCACCGACACGACGAGACTTGACCTCGAAATCTGGAGAAACGTTCGCGAGAGCTTTCTCGAATACTGCGACAGGATCTTCGCTCTTGAGCTTCTTGGCAGCACCTTCGAGTGCTTCATAGACGGCGCGCTCAGCCGCCTGTTTCTTACCATCGAGCATAGACTTGTTGATAAGCTTCTGGACGAGGACGGACTGATATTTACGATCTGGGGAAACTTTACGCTCGAGAGACTTAGTAACTTTGCGTGGCATAATTATTCTCCCTTCTTAGCGCCGTATTTAGAACG
>CAYOSC010000025.1:0-10725 GCA_964406525.1 uncultured Candidatus Saccharibacteria bacterium
TCTTTTCTTTTTGCGTTGCATCGCGCCCTCCTTTTGGATTTATATAAACCTACCCTATTGAGTGCGTATTTCTATGATGGACTAGCTGCCATAACAAAAATGGCACCGCGAGGGTGTCTAGTAAACGCAGCTCGGACAATGCCAAGTATTTAGTTTACACCTCTCGGTGCCATTGAAGAACTAAAACACTTGGCGTGCTTCACAAACTACATTTACTAGACATTACTATCATACCGCACTTTCTCACCGTCTTCAACCACTTTTTCTCCCCCATTTCCCCCCTCCCTGTTTCGTCAGCCACTCATTCAACCGCCCATTCTCTCAACCATCACCACCCCCGCTCAAACCCTCTAATTCCCCACCCAAGCAATAACCCTCTACTCAAATAGTCCCTAGAAAAAGCCAGCCCTTTCAGGCCAGCTTTTATGGAGCTTAGATTGTACGTTCTTTTATGACCCCCCCCCAGGAACAGTTTTCGCCGAACCGAGTAGCGTCTTCTCCTCAGTTCCAGTCTGTTGCAAAGCCTCTGCTTCTTCCAGTTTCGCTTCCTCTACCTCTATCAGCTTCGTCAGCTCTGCACCGCACTTCTCGAGCACCTCGCCCAGCGCCTCATAGAGCGCCTTCTCGGCCGATTCCTCATCCGCCAATGCCTGCTTCGCCCGAGCATATTCTTCCCTAGCCAGCTTCAGCGTCTCGCGCAGTGCTTCGTACTGCATTTTCAGCGGATCATCATCTTCCAGCCACCTCTCGTAGCCAGTCATCGGCGGTCGCATCTTCTGTAACTGCCTCTCAATTCCCTCGATTGCCTCTTTATGCAGCTCTCGCTCGTGCGTCCGCTCATGGATCTGTTGCAAATACTTCCTCGCCGCAAATCCATCACCGCGTTCCTTCAAGTCCTGCATCTTGGCCGAAGCCTGTCTCTGGCGCTCCAGTAGTTTTCGACGTTGCTCCTTGCGATCTGCGATTTCCTGCCCCAGCCGCTGTCGTAGCTCCCAGTACGCTCGCTTCCCCGCCTTCGCCACTTGCTTCTTGCAGGTCTCATACTGATTCTTCACCTCTTTCAGATTGTTTTTCGTCGCGTCGAAGCGCTGCCGCACCTTCGTCATTACCAGCTCTCGCTGATCCAGTCGGTTCGCCAACTCCTTGGCCTGCTGCTCCAATAGCTGTGCCAATTCCTTGGCCATCTCCAGGTCGTACATACAATCCCTCACTCTAATATACGAGTATGAATAGCGTTTGACTATTCACCTATCCCAATCATATCATAGATCAATTCAATAGTCAAACATTATCGTTATGCTACATCATATTTTCTCGTGAAAGTCCACTCGAGACCACACTTCCCTGTCGCCCAGATATTGTTAAAACCAAACAAAAACACCCACAGCCTCATTCCCTCCCAATCAAGCTCAAGTGTTTTACATGTGAAAAACCTTGCGACTCACGACAAAAACTAGCATAAGAAGCATCTTCACAAACCCAAATTTTCTCTACTCAAATATCTATTTACTACCTAAACCAAGGTGCTTTGGAGATTGAAGCCACGCGTTCCTTATTCCCACTCGCAACACAACATCCATTACCCTTATTCTAATCCCAACCCCTCTCCGCGTCAACCCCCTTTCACTCATCCTTCCACCAGCACCAGCTCGCAAATTCCTTCATTTTCCGCCCCCAACAGGGAAGACCATGTGGAAAACTCCCACCCATTTTCTTATTTCACAAATCCCCAAAAAGTCAAATCCGCCCTCACCCTCCTATTACACCACATTCTCCCCAAACCTTCCATCTAACGTCCAACCAAAAATCACCCTGCAGCGTCGCAGGGAACCACAAAAAACCGCCCTCATCTCGAGAGCGGTTAGAAGCCACTTGAGAAAGAAAGGGAACGAGGGCGCGCTTTTACGCCACCACACATGCCGATACCACCGCATGTTCCGCAGATGCATTGCTGTAATCCGCCTCCCCATCCGGAGTAACCATCCAGAGGTAATTATGATCTCGCCCCTCTTTCGGCGTCCGCGTCCAGCACCTCTGCGGCTCCCCTTGGTCGTTCATGAACCGCCGCTTCGAGCAATACGTATCCGGATGCTGCACCGTATCTCGGAAATACTCCCAGACCCTACTTGGATTCAAAATATTCCTCCCTGTCACATCGATGCCCAGTTCCTCTGGCGACGGCAAGAATACCCTACACGCCACCTCTTCGCCACGCCGCAAAGAATCTCCTGACGGAGAACCACACAGCAAGGAATCACCCAGCAGGGAATCATGCACCACGAAATCACCCGCCACAGCATCCCGCAGCCGAAGGCCATCGCCCATCAGCACAATTTCCGCCATCACCTCTCTTAGCTCCGGCGAGCAGCCCGCCAAATACCCGCCTTTCTCTCGCGCGTACTCCGGTTCCACGTCTCGATCATGCTGCGCATACCACCAGTTCGCCCTTAGCGCCTCGCTATTCAGCCACACCAATAAATCACTCGTCACCAGGAAGTTACTCCCGTACGGATGTTTATCATCCACTGCATCATACTGTACCCTAAATGGCAACGCTCTCTCGCGCAGCAATATCGCACCCAGGCATTCTTCACCCGAAGCCAGCCTCACCGTCCTGTACGCCACAATTCTCAGCGGCGCCTCATAAGTCACCTTTGTCACGGTGTCAGTCCAAGCGTCCGCGATCACCGTCCCCACCGGGAACTCCACCTTCGCCGTACCTTTCCGGACCGCCTTCTGTAATCGTTTCAGCATCGGCTCCGGCTCTGCTTCTCGCCTCTTGAACCCTGCCAGCATCAACTGCTCACCCAGAGGTGCTTCTTCAATCGTTTTCTGCCACATTAATGCTGCTCGCTGCGCCAGCCGCTGCATCCGTGGCTCTCGCCAAACTTCCGCTCCGCGCCCCATCAAGATCTCGCTATCCCGCAAGACCGTCTCCGCCGCTTCCAGCACTTCGCGCCACAGTTCCTCGCTCGACGCCATCAGCCTGTCACCATCCAACTTTCTCCCTCCTTTGAAAGAACTAGAATTTCGATCTCTACCTCCATTATACCACACTTCTCCCTGTTAAACCCCTGATCTTAGGGTCAAAATCACCCATTTTCTATCCCTAGGGGTTTACTTCCGCTTTCTCATCTGCTACCCTTAGATACAAGAGCGGCGAGCTTTGACATAACTAAAGGTCGATCTATCACCAATAGTATTTAAAAAGTGTAAAGGTAAGTGTATGGATAGAGTCACTTTCGAGGAGATTGTCGAAGTCCACAAGACTAAGACGATCTACAAAGAAAAAGTTACCCTGGTCCTAAACCAGAGTAACTAACAAAATCAATATGCTTCCATTATAACAATTTAAATTATAATGTCAATGTCTCGTCCGCTCTTTTTGTACCTACAATAGCAAAAACACAAAAACCCACAGCAGGGAATCATCAAAATAGCCACTCAGAAGAATGGCTATTTTAATTAGAATATCTACTCTATCACACTCAACTCTCGCTTCATCCGCTCAATCAGCTCTGTCTTCTCCGCAATCCCATCTCGCGTCTGCTTCACCAGGTGTGCCGGCGCCTTATCTACATAGTTCGGATTCATCATCCGCAGGTTCAGCGCGTCCAGCTCCTTCCCCACACCCAAAATCCGCTCCTCTAGCTTATCTCGGTATGCCCGCACTATCTCCGCCGGTACATCCAGATACAATTCATGGTTCGCAATCGCCAGCCTCAATCCTCTTGGCTGTCCCTCGCAGCTAATCACACTACTCACTCCGGTCAGTTTCGCCACCAGCAGCTGATTGTCGTCCACCAGCGCATCTTCGCCATATAGCAGCGTCCATTTTTTGCCTTTAGAGGCCTCTGAGAGGTCCGTCAGCACCCTTCTAGTCTCCGAGACGATAGTGATTAAGCTTTCAAAATTCCGGGCCGATATGGCGTCAAATTTGAGCCTAGACGGCCATTTCTGCGTGGCCAGCACGCCCTCCGTCCAGCTCAAGCTCTGCCAAATCGCTTCCGTCACGAACGGCGCAAACGGATGTAGCATCTTCAGAATCATCTCTAGCGTCACCTTCAGCAGCGGCACGTTCTTATAAATCTTCTGACTTTCGATAAACCAGTCCGCGTATTCATCCCAAATCGTCGAGTACAGCCGCTCCATCGCCTCCGCAAATCGATAATTCGCGAAATCGTCCTCCAGTTTCTCTTTGCACTCGGTCAATTTCTGGCAAATCCAGTCTTCGCCCACGTTATCGTTCGAATACGGCATCTCCGCCCCCGCCGCTACCGCACCTTCGTTCGCGATCTCCGCATCTAGCTCTACCGCCGCCATCTCTAGCGCCGCCAGACTCCGCGTCTGCGATTCATCCACCATTCCTTGAATGAACCTTGCCAAATTCCACAATTTATTGCACAAATTCCGTCCTGCCACCACCGAATTTTCCGAAAACGCCTGGTTCATCCCCGCACTTCTACCCCTGAGGATGCCCAACCGGAACGCATCCGAACCGTACTTCGTCACCAATTCTAACGGGTTAATTACATTACCCTTCGACTTTGACATTTTCTGTCCATGCTCGTCAAGTACCAGACCATGTAAATACACTTCGCGGAAAGGAACTTCACCGCTAACGTATATCCCCATCATAATCATCCGCGCCACCCAAGCGAAGAGAATGTCTCCCGCCGTCTCCATCACATTCAGCGGATAGTACGGATTCTCCTTGCCTTCCAGATAATCGGTACATACCAGGGGCCAGTGCGACGACGAAAACCACGTATCGAAGGTATCTTCATCCCGCACATATTTCACCCCACCCACTTCGATTTCTTGCAAGTTTGTCCGCGTATCGAAAATCCACTCCGGAGCCCCGTCCGTTTCTGTCTGTCGATACATCGGGATTGGTATGCCCCATGGTATCTGACGGCTAATATTCCAGTCTTTTAGATTCTCCAAATAATTTATCAGCACCTTCTTCTTATTTGCCGGCGTAAACTTAATCTCATTGTTCTCGAGATGCTTAATCGCATCCTGCGCCAAACGCTTCACATCTACGAACCATTGTTCCTTCAGCATCGGTTCAATCACCGTACCGCATTTATAACAATGTGCTACCGAGTGTACAATCTCTTTTTCACCCCTCAGCAGGCCTTGCACCTCCAGATCTTTCAGCACCTTTTTCCGGCATTCTTCCGTCGTCAAGCCAACATATTCCTCACCGGCTGCCGCCAACATCCTACCGTCTTCACCAATCACCTGAATCCGTTCCAAGTCATGCCGTTCACCCACCTCAAAATCATCAAAATCATGCGCCGGCGTGATCTTCACCGCTCCCGTACCATATTCCATATCGGCATGCTCATCCGCGATGATCGGAATCACCCGCCCAGTGAGCGGTAGTTCCACTAGTCCGCCAATCACATCTTTATAGCGCGGATCTTTCGGATTCACCGCCACCGCCGTATCTCCAAAAATCGTCTCCGGCCGCGTCGTACTCACAACAATTTCTTCCAGAATCTCAATATTTCCATCCAAATCCTCAGATTGCTTAGAATCTTTTTCAGCCTCGCGAACCCTGCGGTGATCTTCGAGTTTATTCAAGGAATCGGGAGTAACGGAGCAAGGCGTACTAGAAGTACGTTGAGCGAGTAACGCATCCGATGACGCCGAAGAAACCGAAGAGGACGCAGGCGCATCAGGTATAGACACAAGACGGTAAGCTATGTCCCATAGCTTACCAGCCTCGTCCTTATGCTCCACCTCAATATCCGCAAACGCCGTCTGATGCTTCGGGCAGAAATTCACCAGCTTCTCCCCCCGGTAGATCATCCCATCGTTCCACATTTTCTCAAATGTTTTATAGACACGACTAATCACATTCTCATCCAGCGTAAACGTCAAATCCGGCCACGCACAGCTCGCCCCCAGTGCCCGCACTTGTAGCTCCATATTCCCGCGCTGCTCCTGCACAAAATCCCACACCCGCGCGTACAGTTCATCCCGCGAATACTCAAATCTCGAATGCCCTTGTTTCTCCAAATTCCGCTCGTACACCACCCAGGTCTCAAACCCCGCATGGTCCGCCCCTGGAATATACCAAGTCGACTTCCCCCTTAGCCGATAATATCTCGCCAGCGCATCCTCAATCGCGATCGTCAACCCATGCCCAATATGCAAATTACCATTCGCATTCGGTGGCGGCATCACTAGGGAATAACAATTATCCGTATCATTCTCGTCACTCTCGTACACCGGTTCCTTCGGCAAAAACGCCCCCGTCTTCTCCCACAGAGCATAAATATTTGGTTCGAACTCTCCCGGTTCGTAACTCTTCGTAAAACTCATAATAACTCCAGCAAAATTAACCCTTTCCTACATTATATCATCTTTTCCGCCCATATCCTCAGGAAAACTCACCCTATACCGCAAAAAATTTGTCTCACTATTGACGTCCAATCAAAATTATGCTAATATAATAAAGTAACATGACTGGGCTAACCGCCAGTTTGTTTGTTGACGCTCAGAATGCAAAAGAGGAGGTTGGTTACACTGAGCAATATTAAATTAGAATTACCGACTGATTTTCCGCACTCACCATTTGCCTTATCGTCTGAAGAACTTCTCCTTCAGGTCGCTCAAGACCTCGACCAGGCTGAAACTACCACTCTAACGAGCAGTCAACCGTTGGCTTCCATACCACCCGTTGATTTGCACGACAGCCTCGCGGCCACTCGTTATGGTCACTCTGTCCAAGAGCAGTTACCCGAATTCACCCATCGCTTGCTTCAAATTGTCGGCCATCGCGACCTTAGCGATTTAGGCCAACTCCTTTCTAGCATGCGCCAGTGTCTTCTCGACTTTAACGAGCCCGACCACAAAGATTTTTTCAATCTTTTTCGTCGCGCTCAACAGTTAAACGCTCTCCGGATCAAGTACGACCAAACATCCCGCAAGTTAGAACAGCTCCAAAAAGGACTCCACCGTTGGCAGCTCAAGCTTAGCGTAGAAGTCAAGCAACTCGACGAGCTCTACCAGCAAGTCTGTACCGCCCATGCCGAGCTCGTTCAGTGTCTTCTCACTGGACGTTCCAGCCTGGCCTCCGTGTACAGCGTCGAATTACAAGCGCTTCAGCAACAAGCTAACACCACTCAAGCCACCGCAGACGCTCTCGCACTCCAAAGTTATTCCCATAACTATAGTATGTTCGAGCAGCGTCTCTCCGACCTTGAGCTTACCAAGGCTAACTGCCAACAAACCGCTCTGCAAATCCAGCTCACCAAGCAAACCAGCCAACAGCTCATCACCCAAATCCAAACCAGCCTAAACGAAGCTATCACCGCTTGGCAACGCAACGTCGCGCTCGCCTTTACGGCCAAGCCTCGTCAGGAAGCACTTAGTCTCGGCAATCAAGCATTGCTGAATACGATTGAATCTACCATCCGCTTGCAGGAAGGAAGTGAACAACTATCTCGATCTCTATCCGTCGACAAACCCAGTTAGTACTTTAACAACTAGAAGGTGAAAATCATGAACCATCCCCGCAGGCACTTATGCCTGACCTTGGTTTGGTTTGGCGTTACCATTACCAGCCTCGGAGCCCTCGCCCTCTGTACGTCTCGCACCATTTTTAGAGATTGGTTTATCATCCGTTTTGGTATTCGCACGTTCAACACTAGCCTGTTCTTTTGCTTCGGCATAATCATCGTCGGTCTCATCCTGATGATTAGCGCTGGCGTCCCCCTGCTTAGCCATCGTTTGCGCAAGCAGCGGCAGCAAAAGCAAAAACTCGCCGAGGAACGCACTTATGCCGAAAACAGTACCAATCCCGAGCTTACGCGCAAGCGTCTCCAGCAGCTCCAGCAAACCATGCCGGAAGCTAATCCGATCTTCAAGCAATGCTTGCAACAAATGGACCACATGGATCAACTGCAGGGTCGCCTTAGCACCCTCATCCAGTCCAACGATGCCAGCTATCTCAAAGATACCATTGACCTTCTTGACAAAGTCGAAGGCCGGCTCTGTCGCACCCTGCGCAACATCATCAATCTCTGCGTCGCGGCTAACAGCATCGACCATCTTGACTCTACCAAAGTCCGTCAATATCTCGAAGACAACCAGAAAAAGCTCAGCGATTCTCAAACCCTTCTCGACGTCTCCGTCAGCTGGATCAATCAATACAATAACGATCACGACGCTGACCGTCACGAAGTCGAAACTTGGATCGCCACTATCCGCGAATCTCTCAAGGAGGAATAATCATGAAATCCCGTTTCCCGAGAATCCTCGCTCTACTCCTGGTAGTGCTCTGCGTCCTTGGCGGTTGCAGTACTCCTGGGTACGAAGAGGCTAAAACCTATACCTACGATGAAGCCGTCCAAGAGCTTACTTCTAAGCTCACCAAAGTCACACAAGTTGAAGTTGAAGCTCCGCTCGACATCTACGATCTCGATACTAAAGCCGTCACCCTTGCCGATATCGACACTTTTCCGATCACCGTGCAAGGCCATGGCGACATCAATCTCGAAATTGCTGCTGCCACCGAGCTTTCTGCCGAAGCGCCTGACGATCTCATTAACGTCATCGCCAAGGACTTCAACCGCCAAAACTTTACCCTTAATGGCCAATCTATCAGCCTTACTGTCCGCAAGATTACCTCTGGTGAGGTTCTAACTTACATGACCGAAGGCGACTATCAGCCTGATATCTACCTTCCGTCATCTTACGCTTGGGGCGAAATGCTCGAAAGCAAAGGCATTGGTACTATCAAGCTCGCCGACCGTATCGCAGGCAACACTGCCGGCATTCTCATGGAAAAAGACACTTATGCCACTTTCACTGAGAAATACGGCGAAGTCACCATCGACCAAGTCATCGAAGCCAGCTTAGCTGGTGATCTCACTTTCGCTATCACCAACCCCTATACCTCATCCACTGGTCTCAACGGATCGACCGCCATACTTTACTGCTTCGATCATAACAACCCGCTCTCCGATACTGCCGCGCAGAAATTGCTCGATTATCAAAAGCAATCTCCGCCCGTAGCCTATACTACCGCGGTACTCCGCGAGCAAGCAGCCAAGGGTATCATCAAGTCCATGGTCATGGAGGAACAAGCCTACCACAACACGCCCGAGCTCAAAGATTACGTCTACACACCCTTTGGCATTCGTCATGACCATCCTGTCTACACTTTCGATTACGTCTCCAGCGAGAAACAAGCCGCCGCCAAACAGTTTGTCGAATACTGTCTCAGCGACAAGGTTCAGCAAATCGCCAGCGACAAAGGCTTCAATCTCCACGACGATTACCAAAGTCAAGACCCTGGTCTCGATGGCGCCGGCTACCTCGCCGCCCAGAAAATCTGGAAAGCCAATAAAGATGGTGGTCGACCGATCATCGCCGTCTTTGCCGCTGATATATCTGGGTCTATGAACGAA
This sequence comes from uncultured Candidatus Saccharibacteria bacterium, assembly GCA_964406525.1. Taxonomy (GTDB): domain Bacteria; phylum Patescibacteriota; class Saccharimonadia; order Saccharimonadales; family Saccharimonadaceae; genus Nanosyncoccus. The sequence continues at coordinate 9,429 of CAYOSC010000025.1, forward strand.
AATGGCGCGCTCGCTGCGCTTAAGAAATCGCTTCTGGCCACTGCTGGCTATATTAATAGCGACAATTACATTGGACTCATTTCGTATTCTAACGAAGTTTTCATCAACCTCGATATCGCTCAATTCGACGAGACTCAACGCGCCTATTTCACCGGCGCCGTCAAAGCTATGACCGCCAACGGCGGCACTGCCACCTATGATGCTACACTTGTAGCGCTGAACATGCTTCAAGAAAAGGCCAAAGAAATTCCTGACGCCAAGCTCATGCTCTTCGTTCTGTCTGATGGCGAACGCACTAGCGGCTACCATCTCAGCAATATTACCGACATTGTCGCCGGTATGAAAGTCCCCGTTTATACCATCGGATACAATCTCAAGGATGCCGATGAACTCGGTCGTCTCAGCGCCATCAACGAAGCTACGCTTGTGAACGCTAGCACCGACGACATCGTCAACCATCTGCGCAACCTCTTCAACGTTCAGCTTTAATTTTCACCTCTTAGTTACACCATTAAGGCACGGCTTTTCGCCGTGCCTTTTTCATACCGTCAAACTATCCTAAGATTCAGCCTAACCCCTGCATCGTCACCTCACCCCACCCAAGCGCTCTACTCGCACTCCTAATCTTTATATTCCAGCTTCTGCCGCGTTACTTCCATTTCTTCTGGCGACGGTTTTAGGAATCTCTCTCCCGCCCAATTCTCATTAATCGGTAGCAAATGCACATGTGCATGCGGCACATCCGTCCCCACGATCTTAATCATCGTCCGCCGCCCCGTCACATTCTCCATGTGCCGCGCCAGCTTCTTCACCGCCGCCATCACCGCCTCATAATCTTCGTCCTCGAGATCATAAATCCGATCCACCTCCACCTTCGGAATCACTAGCGTATGCCCCTCCGCCTCCGGCTCAATATCCAGAAACGCCAGCACCCGCTCATCTTCATAAATTTTATAGCAGGGAAGCTCACCCTTCACAATCTTCGTAAATACGCTACTCATATTTTCTCCAACTCTTTTCTACAGTATAACTATATAATATATTATATATCAAAATCTCCCCACTTTATCAAACTCTCATCCCCCTAACTATTTTCCCGCAAAATCACTCTACCCAAATCAAACGAAATATGCTATAATGAAATTGTTGCGATTAGTCGCAATGCTCATTTTCATTATCTAGTGGGCATTTGAGCAGTCTAACTGCGCCAATGCTCACCCTAGAAGTGAAAATCAAAATACAGGTGTGTGCCCGTAGCTCAGCTGGATAGAGCGTTTGCTTGCGGAGCAAAAGGTCG
>CAYOSC010000026.1:0-10497 GCA_964406525.1 uncultured Candidatus Saccharibacteria bacterium
AATGTAGATAGCTACTTAAAACTTAGAGGTTGTTCTAAATTAGTTAATTAAGCCGACGAAAACGAGGATTGTATGAAGCGGGGTGGGCGTGGTATAATAAAAGTGCACAAATCATAGGCTATAGTTCATAGCTAAAATTATTTATTGTTGGCAGAAATGGCATCGTATGGAGGAAGTCATTTAGTCAGCAATGATAATTGCTAGCTTATGGTTTGTGCACCCCCTGCGGTGCCATTTTTGTTTAGTTGCGTTGCCAAAGGTGGCGCCCGAGGGGTGCTAGGTTATATAAATCCAAAAGGAGGGCGATCATGCACCAAAAGAAACGTAAACTTTTTGTACTTTATAGTATTCCAATATGGTTTAGGAAAAAGTTTTCTAGACTAAACTTATGTAATAAAGAAAAGTTGTATTTAGTTTCTTATAGTATTCCTCTAAGTTGTATGGTCGTTCTCCTTTTGGGGTTAGGGTTGATGGTGAACCCTGGACTTTTCTTAGTAGATAAAAGTAGTGCAGTTACAATACAGGATGAGTGGGTGGTGAAGGAAAACGATTCTACTAGTGCTAATCAAAATATGGGCAGCGCAGACCAAGATGAGGTTGATAGTGTTTCTGAAAACGCTCTTGATAGTTTGGAGGAAGGAGTGAGTCGGGATGCAACTGTCTCTGATGGCGATTATGGTGTGATGCCTTTAGCAGATGCGGGGATTACTTTCTCAATTGGTGGAGCAGCTAAGGATGCGACGATCGAAGCTACGCCAGGAGAGGTGGCGTATCGAGAACATACAGTAACAGTAAATCTTACTAATGCGGATGAATATGCGTTACTAATATCTGGCAATAGCGAAATAACGTCAGACGGTAATAGTGCTGCTAAACTGGTTGGTATGACTAATGCTACGACTGGTAGTGACATTCCGACAGGAGAGTGGGGTTATGGTTGGGATTATACTGGTAGCAAGAGCAAAGAAGAAATGACTTATCAGGCGGTACCGAGTGCACAGACAGAAATACTGACACCGCAGATCGATAGTACTACTAATACGATTAGTTTTACTGGTAAGCTGAATTTTGCGGGTAAGTTTCCGGAAGGTGCGGCGTTTGGCAGTTATACTGGTGGTACAGCTAGACTGATGCTAGTAGTTTCGGCAAAAGGCAATACTGGTGGTGCAGTATGGAAGAAGGCTGATGGAAGTGACACTAACTATTATTCTGGTATAAATGCTATGCAGGAGATCGATACGGTGACGAGAGATGGTGGATTTTGTAAGGATAACCCTATAATACAAACTGGTTGGACGATAGAACTACAAGATAACCGCGGACCAAATCCAGTAGAATCTTATAAGATAGTGAAGCTGAGGGATGGTAACTGTTGGATGCAGCAGAATCTCCGGCTCAAACTTACTAAGAATACTAAGATAGAAGGCTCTAAGATTGACGGAAGTGCTTATAGCTGGACGGTACCGACCAATGATAAAAACTGGAATTTTAGTGCTACTACCCAAGACTATTCCACTTCTGGCACTTGGACTAGTGATGCTGCCGTCGTAATGTCTCGTGCAGGAACTGGTACTAATGGTAATTACTACACTTGGTGTGCTGCAACAGCCGGTACTTGCTTAAGCGCTGCATCAAGTGGTGTAGTAGCTCCTGCCAGTATTTGTCCGAAGGGCTGGCATCTGCCAACGGGCAATGAATTCTATGGTCTATTTGGAGCAAATGGTATTAACTTAGGCGGAACATCAAGTAATACATCAGCTGATTACCAAACAAGGCTCAACGCTATAAAAGCTTTACCCTATCTATTTCCTGCTGCCGGCTACGTCGTTAGCAATGGCTCGCTCGACAACGGGGGTTCTGACGGCATCTATTGGTCTAGTACTGCCTACTCAAACACTACCGCGTACTATCTACTCTTTAATAGTTCCTATTTCATCCCGGGTACGAACCTCGAAGATCGCTACTACGGCTACTCCGTTCGGTGCGTTGCTAATTATTAATTAAATACGCTTTTTGAGAAAATAACAGAGGTAAAATGTGGTTGAACTTGTGAAATCTGTACAAGTTCAACCGTCACAGACAAAAAATGAGCAGCGACCTCTTGCTCATTTTGTAGATGAGTGGTAGAATAGGATTGTTTATATATGGTTAGTGTCGTCTTCGGGCGATGCTAATTTTTACGGTTAATGATCGGTTTCTTAGCTCTACGCTAAAGCCTAATCGGCCTAAAAAGATTTTAAATCCCATACGCAAACCCTCCTTTCTCCTGCATAATTAATATTAATTAGCAAAAGAAGTCGCTGCCTAGGGTCAGTGTAGCATACTTTAATATAAAGTACCAAGCACTAGCGTTAATTTTCTTGGGAAAAATCTTTGGATATTTATCAAAAGGGGTTTAGGCGTCGGGGACGAGGGTGGAGAGGGGGAAGGTGTCTTCGATGTGGTAATTCCCTACCTGGGTGCGGCGGAGGGCGGTGAGATAACCGCCGACGCCGAGAGCTTGGCCGATGTCTTCGCCGAGAGTGCGGATGTAGGTGCCGCTGGAGACTTTGCAGCGGATCTGGAGGTCGGGCCAAGTATAATCTAGGATTGCTAGCTCGTAGATATGGACGGGGCGGACGGGCATCTCGACAGGTTTGCCGGCACGGGCGAGCTTATAGGCGCGTTCGCCATTAATCTTGACGGCAGAGAAATTAGGGACACGCTGAGAAATGTCACCGAGGAACTGCGGGAGGATGCGCTCGATATCAGCAAGAGTGGGTGCACTGTCAGCTATCACTCCGGGATGCGGAGTGATTTCTCCCTCTGGGTCGCCGGTGGTGGAGGTGGCGCCAAGGCGGATGGTGGCGATATACTCTTTGTCGAGCTTGAGGAAGGTGTTGGCGTGCTTAGTCTGGTCGCCGGTGAGGATAATGAGGAGGCCGGTAGCGAAGGGGTCGAGGGTGCCGGTGTGACCAACTTTGACTTTCTTACGTTTCTGGCGAGTGATGCCGTCTTTCCCTTTGATAGAGACGAAGCCGGCTTGATCGGAGAGAGCGCGGCGGATGCGGGCGACTACACCAAAAGAACTCATCCCGGCTGGCTTATCAACTAATATAATGGAGTTGTTGGCAACTAGCGAGGATGAGTGATTCATGTTAATACTATATGCTACTCTGAGAAAATGTCAAGATTAGAAACCTGCGGGAGGGGTCTGGACAGGAGGAAGGACTGGTGGCATCATATCCGGACCAGTGGCGGGAGCGGGAGGAGGCGGGAGGATGGGTGCATCAGGAGTGGTGACCGGCTCGGCAGGAGCGGGGGCTGGGTCGGCTGGCGGCATAGCCGGAGTAGGAGCATAATTAGGAGTCTCGACGGCTGGGGACGGTGTGGCGATAGTATGAGGGGCGGCAGGCACATCAGGGGTAGCAGCATCGGCAAGAGCGGCCTCCATCATCTCGGCGTAATTCTTGGTCTGGGGAGCAGGCTGAGGCTCCGGAGGCTGAAGATTGGGAGCGGTTGGAGCGGCAGACGGAGGAGTGACGCCAGGGAGATGCATTTCTTCGACAGGGGCAGAAGCGGGGCTAGGGACTGAAGGAGCGAGATTAGGGATTTGCATTTGATCAACCGGTGTGGAAGGTGTAGGCTGCGGAATGACCGGCTGGACGGTGACGTCATCAGGGGTGACATTGTTAGTAGAATTGATCGGGCTAGTAGGAGTGGGGTCGGCAGAAGAGTCGGCACTAGGCGCGCTAGTGGCGGCGGGGTTGCCGATGGCCGGGGAGGGTTCGTGATCGACCTCGAGATTAGTCGAATCCTTAGGTTGTTGGGTAGGAGTGGCGGACGGGATATTGTCATCATTATGAATGACTTCGTTGCCGTGGATATTAGAAGTGATTAGCTGCTGATTGGCGCCCATAGACATGAGCTTAGAAGCGAGGCTGAGAGTGTCGGAATTGGTATGATCGTTAGAAAAGCGATCGGTGGCAGCGACGATACCGGTGAGGAGAGCGGTAGCGATGTCGGGGTCAAGAGTGGGATCGTCGGAATCCTGGAGGGCGAAAATTAGATCAGCGACCATTTCGCAGAGAGAGCTGGAAGCAGGATTGCTCCATTCGATTTCGCCAAAACGCCCAGGAACGCCGGTAGTAATATTGACGGCGGAGGCGTCGTGCATGATGCGGCCGTGTTCGCGGAGGGCTTCGTCGAGTTGGCTGGCGGAAGAAACATTGATGGCGATGACGAAATTGACATTGTAATCGCCGTAGGAGAAAGAGAGATCATCCTTCGTAATCGGCTCTTTGTAAGGAGTGATGAAGACTTTGACGAAATCACCCTCGAGCTTGTAACGGAGATGATCGGCTTTTTCTTTGTTGAGGGCGATGATGAAATCTTGGAGACCGTCGGTAGTGCGCTCGAATGTGGCGTCGGGCTGGAGGAACTTGAGGGCGTCGGGAGTGCGGCCGGAATAAATAGCGGTGGCATGCTTCTGGATACCGTCAAGATACAAAGTCAGACCAATGGCGGCGGCGAGCTCGTCGACAGACGGGTCGCGCGAAAGGGCGATGAGGATGTTCTCGGAAGAGTTGATCTTGTCGACAATTTTGCGGACAAAATCGTTTTGAGCGGCGCGACTGACTGCAGCGTTGGCTGGGTCGGCAGCGGACTTATTAGTATTGTTGGTAGTTTTGTTGTTTTGGTCTTGCATGTTTGTTTTGTGATTAGCTATATCTATAGTAGCACACATGAGTGAAAAAGTCAATGGTTAAAAATGGAAAAATGAGAATTAGAGAGATAGAAATTTAGAGATTTTTGAGGGCGCGCTTGACGCGATCGATGTCTTCTGCGGTGGTGGAGTAGCTGAGGGAGAAGCGGATGAGAGGTGGCAGGCGGCGGACTTTGTCGAGGTAGTAATGGGCGCAGAAGTAGCCGGTGCGGGCCATGATGTGCTCCTTACCGAGGGCGGAGCCGAGGAGGTGAGAATCCATGCCGTCGACGTAGAAGGACATAGTGGGGTTGGGCTGGGTGCCGATCATGTGGACTTTGGGTTTGCTGCGGAGAAAATCGTCGAGCTCGGCGGCGTAGGCGAGGAGGTCTTGACGGTCTTGCTTAGTACGGTGATTGAGCCAGTCAATGGCAGCGCCGAGAGAAATAATCTCGGCCCAGGCCTGGAGACCGGGTTCGAAAATAGTGTGGGCGTGATCTTTATTGTCGGCGGAGAGGAGATAGTGATCGGCAAAGACGTCGTCGACCATGCCGCCACCGACGAAAGAGAGCTGAAGCTTTGGGATGAGATCGCGCCGGACGACCATGACGCCGAGAGAGGCGGCATACATCTTGTGGGCGGAGAAACAGACGGCGTCGGCGTCGGTCTTTTCGAGGAGAGAATGGTAATGGGCCATGGCTTGGGCGGCGTCGATGATGATAATGCCTTTGTCTTGGTGGACTTTCTTGATGAGCTCCTTCAGATTGGGGAGCTGGCAGCCGTCGAAATTGGCGGCGCAGTTGACGACGACGAGGGCGTTTTTAAAGTTAAGAGAATCCTCGCTAGTCTGGTCGTGGGCGATGTCGCAGAGCTTGCCGGAGAGGGGGAGGCTGCCGTCGTCATTGCGCTTCAGGATGATGCGCGGGAGGTCGAGACGCTGGGCGAGGGACATGGTAGAGAGGAAGGGGGAGTTGTGCTCGATGTCGGAGGTGATGATTTGCTTGATGAACTTGGGGTTGATTTCGTTCAGGAGGAGGTTGAGACCGTAGGTAGTATTGAGCGTGAAGGAGACGAAGTAGTCCTTGGATTTGAGCTTGAGGAATTTGAGGACCTTTGTGCGGGTGTCGGCGACGAGCTGGTCGGTCTGCTCGCCCCAAGGATATTTGACGCGTTCGCCGCAGGAATTGTGGGTGTGGTAATAGTTCGTCATGGCGTCGATGACGGGCTGGGGGCGGAGGCTCTGGCAGGCGGCGTCGAGGTAGGTGGAGTTGGGGTCGAGGTAGGAGAAGTCGTTCATATAATATATTATAGCATAGAAAAGGTGGTGGGATTTGGGATTTTGCGTGTTTGGGTAGGGAGTAGAAGATTTTGGTAGAAATTTTTGTGAGGATTTTTTGTGGGGATTTTCTGCACAAAAGTGATTGCGGTATGGTACAATAGAGATGTCGAACAATTCAGTATAGTTATTTTGTGTTATTTGCCGAATGAAAACGGCATCATAAGTCAGTTTTTTGGCAAGTACACAATACTTGTTCTACTGAATTGGTCGACACCCTTATGGTGCCGTTTTTATTTTTGCGTTGCTAAGAATGATGCCTGAGGGTGTTAGATTTATATAACCAAAATTGGATGGCTTTTGCTACGATTAAGCAAAAACTTGTAGACATTACCGTAATCACACTATCGACATTCGGTGCCCCTCTCCTCATCTCGAGCAGAGCTAGATTGGGCGGATACGTTTTACGAGAATCGGACCCGGGGCAGCCGGGAAACAATGTCTTATAGTGCGATTATGGTAATGTCTCGGGCTAACATAACTCGTGGTAAAGGCTATCCTCCAAGAATCCACAAAAGGAGGGCGATATCATGCACCTAAAAAAGAAACGTAAACTTTTTGTACTTTATAGTATTCCAATAAACTTAGTTAATAGGTTTAACTTATGTAAAAGAAAGTATTTAGTTTCTTATAGTCTTCCTCTAAGTTGCATGGTAGTCCTCCTTTTGGGATTAGGGATGATGATCAATCCAGGGTTATTCTCAGTAGATAAGAGTAGTGCAGTGATGATACAAGATGGGCGGGTGGTAAAAGAAAATGATTCTAATCTCGATTCTTCTACTGGTCATGCGGAAGGCGATAATAATAGTGATTCTAATGCGGCTGAAAACACCGATCCGGTTGATGAAGGCTTCGGTGGTTTCGGAGGAGACAAGACCGAATTATCGCAAGAAGATGTGGATGCAGGGATAAGTCTACAGGCTGCATCATCAGCGATAGGGATTACTATTACTAATACCGACCAAGTAATTAGTACAGTGCAAGGAGGGAGTACTGCATATGGTAATTATGATGTGAGAGTGACGGGCAACCTAGTAAATGATTATGCCTTGAGTATAAAAGCAGCTTCAGCGAACTTAACTATGCCAAGTGGAGCAAGTAGTAGTACTTCTACGATTAGCGGGGTAGGAAGTGGGACGACTGGAACTAACATGGGCACTAATAAGTGGGGATATGCAGTGACGGATACCAGCACTACCAATTATGCCGGATTAACTTATAAGACTACTCCGACTGTTACTACCAATATAGCTAACGGTAATGCTAGTAGCAGTCATACGGTAGATATAACGAAGAGATTAGTGTTTGCCGCGAAGTTTGGTAATGATGTGACGCCGGGTACTTATAGTGCTAGTATTACGCTGAGCGCTACGGCGACACCGGCAGACTTAACTGGACTAGGAATCTGGGCGAATGGTACTAATGCTGGTACTACCAGTATGCAAGGTATTAGCTCGGGATTCTGCAAGAACAACAGTAACGTAAGCGCAGGTGATACTATCATTCTAACTGACTCTAGGGATGGGAATCAATATGCGGTTTATAAGGCTTCTGATGGCAACTGCTGGATGGGGGAGAATTTGAGGCTGAGTGGTCCGACGACGCTTACTAGTAGCAACTCTGATGTGTCTAGTAACTGGAACATGCCAACAGACACAATATCATGGAATGCTAATATTGAAGATGATACCGCTTACAATGCTATACAGATAAAAACTGGTAGCACAAGCCTTGAGGGTTGGAAGAACGGCTTTGGTAATTATTACTCTTGGCGAGCTGCTACGGCTGGGACTGGTACTACTTCTGTCGTGCGTACCGATGCGCCAAGTAGTATTTGTCCAAAAGGATGGAAGTTACCTGCCTATTCCGGTGACGGTTCTTTACAAAGTCTAATTGGCTCATATAGAAGTGATCGGCTAACTGGGCAAACTATTAATGGTACTCCTAATATGAATGGCTTTTACTTCGGCTATGATAGTACTTCACTAGCTAGAGGCGCTAACTTCTGGCCTGCTGCAGGCAATATTGCATCTAATGGGCTTCACAATTCGGGCGAATCTGGCTTTTATTGGTCTCGCACTGCTTCAAATAATGCCAAGGAAGCTTTTATATTTCGCATGGATAGTAGTATTAGCTTCATGGGTTTTTACCGCTATCTCGGTTACTCCGTGCGGTGTGTGGCGAGTTATTAATTAAACTGTAAAACCGGAGGTTTTATAGAGGAAAAATGTAGTTGAACTTGTACGGGGTGTATAAGTTGGGCAGAAGCCACTCTGGAGAGGTCTGGGGTGGCTTTTTGTGAATAAAATAAGGCGATATCAGATTTTGGAGATTTTGAAGGAACTATAATTGTACTAGTCATAATAGGGGCATTAAGATATAATGAAGGAATGAACAGAGCTGATATTACTGAAGACGAACGGACTCAAGCGCTACATAACGAAGCTTTTATAGATGGACAAAACTTACATTTTGGCACAACTCATTCTGATCCTTCGTGGAAAATAGATGTTGTGAAATTTCGGGAATATTTGCGCGCTAAGTTTAAGGTTGAGCGGGCATATTATTTTTTGGGTTGTTTTGACGATAATTTGCAGATGATGTACACATGTCTGCAGGATGCTGGTTTTACGCTAGTGTTTCGTAAACATCAGCGTGAAGTAGCTTCGCATAAAAAAGGCAATGTTGATACCGATCTGGTATTTTATGTGATGTATAAACTTTATAAGCATGAGAGTATAGATAAAGTTGTTTTAATATCGGGTGATGGAGATTATTATAGACTGGTGCGTTTCTTGCGTGATGAAGGAAAACTTGGTAAGATTCTCTTCCCGGCGCGTAAAAATGCATCGACATTGTATAAGTTTATAGAGCCAAGATATTGTATGTATTTGGATGATGAGGGCGTAAAAAGTAAGATAGCTTATTTGGGTAAAAGGTGATTCCAATCAAAAAGGAGGGAGTTAGCTTAGGTATTTGGCCGTTTGCGTTACCCTCATCGTGATTTAGTCTCATTATAACAAAGATTGTGTAAAAGTCAATAGGTGATTTGATGGTGAAGGGGCGAGTGGATTTGTTGAGCCCCATTAATAAAAGCATAGGTGTTTCTCAAAATGGTGATTTTTGGGAGTTTGAGAAATGAAATAGTGGTTTTGTTTCTCAAAGTTATATAAAATGTGAAATTGGGAAATGAAATAGTGGTTTTGTTTCTCAAAATTGGAAAAAATGGGGTTTTGGGAAATGGATGAATGGATGGTTTTATTTCGCAAAGTTGCGGAATGGGGAGACGTGAGGTGGTAAAAAAGAATAGCCGGATGGGGCTATTCTGACATATATAATATTGTTATATATGGGTTAGTTTTGGTCTTTGGGCTCGTAATTGGCGATGCCTTCGGCGATGGTGGCGGGGGAGATATTGAGCGCGGTAGCGATAGCAGCGGCGCAGGCCATGTAGGAGACAGTTGGCTCGCCGGTGAGGAAGCTGGCGACGGTGAAGGTCTTGGTGCCGAAACAGAGATTGGCTTCGGAGCCGCGACGGTAGAGCTTGGAGAACTCGATGCGCATGTCGGAATCGGAGGAGGCGCCGTAAGTGAGGGTCTCGGTCTTGCCGCGGAAACCGGCGAAGTCGGGATAGTGGGCGTCGTCGCGATTGAGCACGATGACGTCGGGGTTCATGCGGAAGAGCTCGGTCTTGGCGGTGAGGTAGGCTTTGGCTTCGTCGTCATTGAGATTATTAGGCAAGAAATCGGTGAGGGCGGCGGCGTAGATCGGGAGGCCGTAGAAGACTTGGGAGTCGAGCGACTCGGCGGGGGCGGTGATGATGGCGTAGGTGACTTTGGCTTTCCAGGCGTCGTTGAGGAATTTGTGGAGGACGGAAGCCTTGATAGCATGGTCGGAAGCTAAAATAGCTGCGGGCTGGCTGGCGGCGCGCAGAATCTCGTGGACGAAGTGGGCGACGGTGGATTTGCCGGTGCTGCCGGTGATGCAGATGAGACGTAGGTCGCGAGCGGGGTGACCATAATAAGAAGCTAGTAATTTGACCTTTGCCCGGGCGAGACGCAGCCGCGGTTGACCTCCAGAAAGTTTCGCAGTATTTTTCATACCCCTATTGTAACACAAAAATCAGATGGGAGAAGGGTTTTGTAGGAGATTGGAGGAGATTTGGTGCCCGACAGGATGGATAAGCCGCGCCATTGCGCTGCGCGCTGGGCGTCTAACGAACCTATTGCTTCGCAATTCGGTTCGCGTATGCCCGACAGGAAGCGACTTACTACGTAAGTCTTTTCCGATGGGCGTCAGTTCGGTAGAAAAAGTAAACTTTTTCTCCACTCACTTCCTACATCGGGCGAACCTCTAAAGAGGTTCTCATTCTGTCGGTGCTATGAGGATAATAAAAATAAACTCCTGAAGGAGTTTGTTTTTATTATGGTATGCCCGACAGGATTCGAACCTACGACCTTTTGCTCCGCAAGCAAAC
>CAYOSC010000027.1:0-9831 GCA_964406525.1 uncultured Candidatus Saccharibacteria bacterium
CGACGACCTGCCGCTTACAAGGCGGCTGCTCTACTAACTGAGCTAACACGGCAACTTAATACTCCCATTATACCACACTTTTTCGCCCAAACTCATTATTCTCCACAACATCACGCAGCAACCCCCTCCCAACATCGCGTAATCAAAATACCTATGAAAAACCGCCCCATCTTCCAACAGAGCGGCATTTACTATCAGCTATCAGCCCCTGCTCCGATGCTGAAAAGTCTTGCGTGGCGACAAAGCCCCGACAAACCCACGGCTACGTTCGGCATCGCTTATATTCGCCGCATACGGACTACAAGTAATCCCGATCGCCCTGGACGTCTGCTCTCGGATCTCCGGCAAAGTCAGCCATTCTCCGATGTCAGTCTCGCTTAGCGGCGCCTTACGTAGACAAGCCTGCATTCCTTGCAATGGATCGTATCTCACATGCGTCATCGCCAGCTGCCGACCATCCTTCATCATCAAGACCGGATGTCCAATCTGCCCAAAATCTTTCGACTGCGGCGAATTCTTCGTACAGTACAACTCCTGCACATACTCATCCAGAATACCGTAATACACCAGCCTCCGGTCCATTTTGCTAATTTTGAAATGTCCCCACTCCACACCATACGATCCCATCGGGCGGCTACATAGATTCCGAATCCCGAAATCCATGCAAAACCTCTGGAAGCTCTGCTCGCCCGGCAGCGGACGTTTACTCACCTCCTCCGCCCGCAGCTTCCAGGCCATCTCTTTCTCCTTCAGCGCCAGCGCGGCTTCCACTTCAGACGTACGGTTAATCACGCCCGCCGCCAGCTCAACCTCCAGCTCCGACATCGAGATATCGATCTTATTTTCCTGATTATTGCAAATCTTCAACATCTTGTCCAGCTCATCATCCGGAATTCTCGCCTCCAGCAAGCCAGCGCGCAAATTCTCAATCTCCGGGACTTGCCCCTGTAGCGTCTGCAAGCAATATCCGTCGCAGCTCCTCGAGAAGTTTCGCTGCATCACCTTGTACGCTGAAATCAACGTATCCGGACCGATTCGTTTCACTCGCTCCAGTAGCCACATCGCCCGCCACGCCGTGATCAGGTTCTGCGGCAATAATACTCCCCAGAATCTGCAGATCCCCATTTCCACGTTGCGTACACCGATGCCAAACCGCGTAAATTTATCGCCCTCCGCACCGACGAACGCCGACAGCATGACGTCTTCATAAGTACCGTCATCTTTCACAAGCTGCCGCCACCTCGGATTCAGCTCCCGTACTACAATCGGAACCATAGACACGTCCTCCTTCGCAAGAATGCTAAAATTCGGGCAAGTCAGTATTTTGCCCATACCTACTCGCCCGACCGACGCCTAGATATGGACAAAATACCTGATAGCCAATTCTCAAAGTACATGATATCCCTTATCACTTGACGTCATCATAGCATATTCACCGCCATAAGTCAATTTCTAATCAGAAACATCCACCAGCATCATCAAGAACTGCCCCCGGTTAGAACCTGATCGAACAGACAAAAAGACCCCGAAGGGTCAGTTTTATCTACTTGGTGCTGGAAGTAGGACTCGAACCTACGAAGGCCGAAGCCGAGAGATTTACAGTCTCTTGTCATTGCCACTAGACGATTCCAGCATATCTACAAAGTACCCCCTTATTATATCAAACCTCGCCCACTTGCGCAAGCGATTTTATCCAGATTCATCCCAAGCACACTTCTCAACTCTTCCTCATCATGTTATAATGACACCGTGACACGCATATTACATCCAAGGAGGGCTATCATGAATGCCATTGTACTCGCTACGCATAATCCAAACAAGGTCACTGAGTTCCAACGTATCCTGTCAGACTATCAAATCATATCCATGTCCGAACTGCACATCACCGACGACATCCCAGAGACCGGTGCCACTTTCGCCGAGAACGCCATTCTCAAGGCCGACTTTCTGCGCCAGCGACTCCGCCAACGCGGACGCAACTACATCGCTGTCGCCGATGACAGTGGCCTCTGCGTCAATGCTCTAAATGGCGCTCCCGGCGTGCATACTGCACGCTATCTCGGAGTAGATACTCCCTATGCAGAGAAGCGCGCCGCGTTACTTCAGACGCTCCTACACGCCACGGATCGTACCGCGTCCTATCAATGCGTCATTGCCGCCTACACCCCCGACGCACGATATCCGATCGTTTGCCGAGGCGTCGTCACCGGATCCATTGCCGAAGCCGAGCGCGGCGAGAACGGTTTCGCCTTCGACAGTATCTTCTATAGCTCGGAGCTGCAAAAGACATTCGGCGAAGCCACCGACGAAGAAAAAGACATCGTCTCCCACCGCGCCCGCGCGATTCGCAAGCTGCTCGACGAGCTGGCCAAAGCCGGTTATGGCGGTCGTGACGACGAGACCACCGTCGCCGTCAGCTAAACCCATTCACGGCTATCGCCGTCAGCTAGCCCCGCACCTTATCTACCCCGACCTCACCGTCGGGGCTTTTCTTGTCTCGCGTCAGTCATCATAAAAACATTACAACACCATTACCTCGCATCAACCACCTCAATCGCCACAAAATCCTGTTTACAGCTACCACTGTTTGTGATACAATATAATATATTATGGCAAAGAAGAATAATACTAAGCGCAAACTCGTTGGTTTGGTTTCCGAGGAATCCGGCATTCGTCAGTATTATACTAAAAAGAATACGATGAATACTCCCGATAAGCTCAGCTTGCGGAAATATGACCCAGTGCTTCGTAAGCACGTTGTCTTCACCGAGACCAAGAAGAATCTCGGCCGCAACGAAGTCAAGGAGAAGAAGCGCTAACTTAACTCCACTTCTACACAAAACTACACCACACTGGTGTAGTTTTTTTAGTCAACAATAATCTTCTTAAAAATCTTCTTCGCGTGCGGCTCCGGTTTCTTCGGAGCTTCCGCTTTCAGGATTTCTTCCGCCATTTCCAGGTCTTCATCATCCAGCCCACTCAGATCATCTAGCTCGATCTCATCATTCACCAGCTCCGCCTCCGCCAAGCCTTCCGTATCACGCTCTTGCTCTTCCTCGCGCGAACGCTTCATTCGCTGCGCCATCACCTGCAGTGCCGCTTCCATATCGTCCATATCCTCCGCATCCCAGAGTGGCTTCCCCTCATCACCCCGCAACCCAGCCGCCGCCTTCAGTTGTTGGTAGAGCTCTTGATGTCGCTGCTTCGTCTCTTTCGCTTTATTATCGAAATTAATCTTCACCGCCGTGCTATCCGCCAGTCCCCGCTGCACAATCTTTTCCTCACCCGTCTGCGTCTTCACCACATATTTTGCCAAGCGTTTATTAATGTCATCAAACACCGCTTGGAAATTCGCGCCACCCTTCACATACTCCACCGCCGTCAATTTCGTAAAGTCCACATATAAATCCTGATCCTTACTCGCCAAGACTTTCTCACGTAAACCATAGACTTTTTGCTCAATCACATCCTGCTGGCTCGTCCACCACCGCGGCACTGCATAATCTTTTTCCGCCTCACCACGCGTGCTTACTGTCTTCTTGATTGAAAGTTCCGCTATCGGCGCCAGTTCCGTAATTTCTTTCACTCCCACCATCCGGCACCCCGGCGTCTCGGTCCAGATCTTAAACAGCTCATCAAAAAATCCAATCACTCCCAGCTCACGCCATTTCCCGAATAAACTCGGCTGCAAGCACAGCGTCACCAAATCTCCCCGCATACAGGCCAGATCCAACTGCTTCTGGAACCTTCGCGCCGAGAATTCCGTCCGCCTAACTGTCTCCGTTTGCTGCTCGCTTTTCGGCGTTTCCGTCATATTCTTCACGAAATCCGCTGCCGACGTCATCTCCGTCGCCGCGATATCCGCATCGTCCTGCTCGACTTTTAGTTCCGCCTCCACCTGTACTGTCGCCAGTTTCGACGCCTGCATCACCGCCCCCGCCAGTTTTGCGTTATCAAACACAATTTTCACCTTCTCGCAGCCTTTCGCATCGTACAGCTGATTCGGTGAGCGCCACCCTAAATCCTCCGGCACTGCTCCCGCAATTAATATCTGCAAATCATTTTTCTCCGCCCAGCGCGCGATCCGATTATTATAGCAAAGCTCCGGCAGCGCTAGAGCTTGACTCCGCTCACCAAAAACCTGCTCTAACTTTTCCTGACATTTCCGTACTTGGCTCGTCAGCTCGTCCACATCATAAAACGCCGCCATCGAGTAATCGTAAGGCGTCGCCACCAGTTCTACCTTACCGCTCTGCACCAGTTTCTTCAGTCGACGAATCAATTCCGAGTCCCAGCGCTCCGTCTGCTCTAGCCACACCCCCGACACCACCAGGGAAACTCGCAATTTCGCATAGCGCTGCGCATTTCGCTCTAACAGCGCCAACAATGGCTGATACTCGCGCTGATCCGCCTCCCGAAATCCTGCCTCACCACCAAAATAGCCTTTATTCCAGCCCGATTCCTCCAGCAATTCATAAGCCCGATGCAGCCAAAAACACAGATGAAGCGCGCGCATTAGATACCTCTCTTCTTAACCATTACTCTTATCATATCACAAAAAGCTTATTTTCGAGTAAAGTTTACGCATTAACTAATACGACGCGCCGCCTCGATCTGGATCATTTCTCGGTTTTACGTAAAATCACCGATGCAATTCCACACAAGATTCCACCCACCGGATACACTAGCCAAGCCAGCGCCCACATTTTACCCAAGAACCCCAACAGCAAGAAAATAATCGTCGCGAGCATCATAATCACACCCGCCACCTTGCCCATTTTCTCCGAAACCAACTGCGATTCGATCGAATTTTCTTTATTATACTGCTCGATGTCATATTTACTTTTCTGAATCCCCGCGTACACGAACATCGGCACTGCCGCCGTCACAAACAACATGAAAACCGCCGCCGACATCGCATTGTCTTTACCAAACAAATTCACTACTACCAGCGCCATAAACACCACCAGCCCCACCATCAGAATCCCGATCGCACCCGCAATCATCCTCGTAAATTTCACATTGTAAGCATCGATTTCTTTCTCCGTGTAGAAGTTCTCCAGCCGCGGATATTTCTGCTTATAATTGCCCAGCTCTATCCCCCGCATCACAAAAATCGGCACACTTACCGCCACGAACAGCAAGAACACTACCAAACCATAGTCCGTACATTTCTCACCCAGTGCCGACATCCCCAGCAAAATGCTCGACCCCATCAGTACCAACATCACCGCCAAACTCATCTGCTTACTAAACCGGTCCATCAACGTATCGTACTCCGCCTTCTCAGACAATTTCGGCCCGTCCTGCACTTCACCCTTCACTAGGCTATCCAGACTGCAATCCAGTACCTTGCTCAGCTCAATCAATTTCTCCGTTTCCGGATAAGCCGCTCCGCTTTCCCATTTGCTAATCGCTTGCCGCGAGACGTCCATTTTGTCCGCTAGTTCTTCCTGCGAGAGCTGCCGCGCTTTGCGAATGGTCTGTAAATTTCTCCCTAAATTCATAAAACTTCCTTGTTTACTTAATTATACCCTTTATTTTACAGTTGCACAGCCCAGTTCACTACCAACTACCACTCGCATTTCCCAAAATCCCTCCGCAACCGTAGGTTGCGCGGTGTAATTAATCTCGAAAACAAAAAACCGCCAAGATGGCGAATCTTACCTGAATTTTGGCAGGGGCGACAGGACAGCGGAATCCTATCGGATTCCTTTTCCGCTGGGCGTCAGCTCGGAAAAGCTGGAGCTAGCTCCACTTTTCACTCGCCTCCTACAGCGGAGACCCACTGCGCTTCGCGCAGATGGGTTCAACCGTATCAGCCTATTCAGACAAAAAATAAATCCCTAAAGGGATTTCTTTTTGTCTGGCAGGGGCGACAGGAGTTGAACCCATATCAACGGTTTTGGAGACCGCTATACTAACCATTGTACTACGCCCCTAACACTTCTATCATACCATATCCTCAACGAAATTGGTAGATTTTTCCGCTCTCCAAAGCTCTTAGCACCCCGCACCCTAAACCCCCTCGACATTCCGCACCCTCAGGCTTTCAACATCCTCATAATCACTCCGCCGCAAGCCTTACATCTTCTCAACCGTCAAACCTCACCCTCCACCGCCTCACTCCATGCTATAATATATATTATATATGTCTATCAAATCCATTTCCAAGAACAAACTCATCATCACCATTCTTGCACTCATTTTGTTGCTAGTTGCTCTTATTGCCGACATTTTTATCCTCATTGACGCCGCCCAGACCCGTCATCTTGACACTGTCTCGGTCGTTGTTAAGCCCAATCCGACGATTAGCTTCGGCCAAATCGCCAAAGTCTCCGATTTTCTCAAGCATCTCGACGGCACTCTCGTCGACGATTACACTATTGATACCGAGCAACTCGGCGAGCAAACGGTCACTTTTGAATATCTCAACATCAAGAATCGTAAACGCCCAGCCAGCTTCACTATCAAAGTTATCGATGATACTGCTCCGCAGATTTTCGGCAACAATAGCTACACGGTGCCGCTCGATTACGCCGGCAACCTCACCAATTTAATGCTCAGCGGCGACGATCTCGACGATCATCCTCAGCGCCAGATCACAGGGAATTACGATTTGCATCAAGCCGGCACTTATCAACTCGAGTATCTAATTACCGACGCTAGCAACAATCAAGCTGTCAAACCTTTCACCCTGCACGTCGTCCCGCCCACCAGCTCCGATCCCGAACCGTACACTAGCCCTAAACTACCAATCGCCGACGTCATCGAAGCTCATAAAACTGCTAACACTAAGATTGGTATCGACGTCTCCGGCTGGCAGGGCGAAATCGACTGGCCAAAGGTCAAAGCCGCCGGTGTCGAGTTCGCTTTTCTCCGTCTCGGCTACCAGACTGATTTCGGCGACGAATATCATACCGACAAATATTTCCACGACAATATCCGCGCTGCCAACGCTCTCGATATACCAGTCGGCATCTATTTCTATTCTTATGCTAATAGCCTAGAAGAAGCCGAGCGCCAAGCTCATTGGATCGCAGATCAAATTCGCGATTACGATGTCGAGCTCGGTGTCGCTTTTGACTGGGAGAACTGGCACGATTTCAATCAAGCCAACGTTAGTTTCCGCCGCATCAACCAAATCGCCAACCATTTCCTCGATACGCTCAGCGGCTCCGGTTATTCTGGTCTACTCTATGGTAGCAAAAATTATCTCGAGCTTATCTGGCGCCCGGATCGATATCCGGTCTGGCTCGCCCAATATTATCATAAGCCTACCTACAATGGCGACTTCCAAATCTGGCAAATGAGCGACTCTGGCCAAGTTCCCGGAATTAACGGTAATGTCGATCTCGACATTATGTATCTGCCCGAATAATTTTTAGTATGTTACAATAGTTATATATGGAGGCCGACTCACTCAAAACTTTCTTCCGCCAGCCTAGCCATCGCGCTTGGGCCGTCGTCTGGATTATCATCTATGCTTTCATCATTATTCTCGGGCTCACGGTCCAGAATAACGACCTCCTCACTATCATCAAACTTGGCGGCATCATCCTATGTTTTGTCTACGCCCTGCGAGTTTATCCGCGAGACCACCTCCTCCACGTCGCACTTTTTGTCACTTGTCTCGCCGATCTTATTCTCGCCGCTCGCAACACTTCCGAAGCTGGCATCATCGTCTTTTTCATCGCGCAGATCATTCACCTCGTCCGGCTCGGCGGGGAGAAGCTCAAACATTTCCTCGTAATCTTCGGCAGCGTTTTCATTGGTTGCATTCTGCTCGACCTCTGGCTCAAAATTATTCCACTCATCTTCGTCGTCAGTGCCTTTTATGCTACCGCCCTCCTTACTAATGTCCATCTCGCCTGGCGGTGGCACCGACGCCAAGCGAAGAACTGGCATGCCAATTCGGCCTTTTTCGGTTTTGTTCTCTTCGCCTGCTGTGATAGCTGCACCGTCATCTCCTATTTCTCGCTCACCCACGTCCTACCCGCCGTATTTTATAATATCGCCAACTTTCTCGCCTGGTTTTTCTATTACCCATCACAAATTTTAGTTTCAAACAGTTCAAAGTGTGCTATAATGAACTCAAAGGAAGGTAAATGTTAATGGAGGTATATGGAAGCTAAAAAATCACACTCACCCAGCGCTGCCCAACGCGCTATCCTTGTTTTCGGTGCTCCTTGCAGTGGTAAGACCACTTTTAGCAAGCAATTCGCCGCTCAGTTCAACGCTACATTCTACGACTTAGACCTCTTACAGCAAGAGCACAATCTTTCGCGTCAATTTATTCTCCTCTTAGTCGCCGAAGTCGCTAAGACTGGTGCTACTCTCGTCATCGAAGGAGGGAACGATACCGAGCGTGACCGCCGTGAGCTCTGTGAGATTCTACGCAATGCCGGTTATACACCTACTTTGATCTGGATTCAGACTGACGTCAGCACGATTCGTATGCGCCTCAAGAATAAGCTCAAGTCCGTCGACAAAGCCAAACAAGTCTACGACAGTCGCGTCAAAGCTCTCGAAGCACCATCCGATGCCGAGGCTCCGATCGTCTTGTCCGGCAAGCATACCTATCATACTCAGCTTAAACAAGTCTTGACCCAGCTCTAAGATGATTCTCAACGACCCGGAGTTCGGGGAGGTAATCGTCCGCAAGAACCCACTTTCGAAAAGTGTGAGATTTTCAGTATCGCCTTCTGGACGATTACAAATGTCCGTCCCGCAGCATACTAGTGACTTTTTAGTGCGCCGCTTCCTAAAGGTTAATCGTGATTTAATCAAATCTCGCATTCCTCTCGGCGATCCTAAAGCCCAACGCGCCCGCGACGCCAAAAAGAAAATCCTCATGAAGAAAGCTAAGGATTATTTGCCGTACCGGCTGGAGTATTACGCTAAGCTCTATGGCTACGTCTACGACCACTGCCGACTCAGCCATGCCGCCACGCGGTGGGGAAGTTGTAGTAGTAACCGCACAATTTCGTTAAATATCGGCCTAATGCAAGTTCCAGAGCCATTGCGAGATTATGTAATTATTCACGAACTGGCACATCTAAATCATATGGATCATTCCGAAGCTTTTTGGGCGGAAGTCGGCCAGCACGATCCGCGTTACAAAGAGCATCGTGCCAAACTCAAAAAATTTTCACCCGGAGTCTAAACTGGCAAAATCGCCCCCGCAGGGGCGATTTTAATGTGTGAGTCTAATAGTCGTCGGTATCGCACGATCCATTGTCCTTGGTTAGCAGATCCCGCGTCTTTTCCGGCGCTATTCCCAAGAAATCTCCAAGTGTTTCTGCTACCGTCGGCTCTTTCTCGGTTTCATCGCCAGTCTCAGCTTCCAACTCGTAATCCTCCTCCAGATCTTCCTTTGTCGCCGCCCAGGCATCTTTGGCCACTACCCACGTTTCGCGCACCCGCGGAATTATTCGCTCCACCAAGTACGTCGTCGTGCCAACCGCCGCTCCGAACAACAAAACCTTTCCGAACCTTTTTGCATTCATTTGCAATCGCTCCTTTATTCAAAATTCACGGCACTCGACCGCTTCGAACCCTGAGAATCAGACGGGAAGATCCGTGCATAGACGGCATCCTTCGATTCACGCAAAGACGCTTCGTTCTGCACACTCGGTTTCCCACCAAAATGTCGTGCTTTCGGCTTGCACTCACAATGCATTCTCTCACAACCTTTCTTAAGTTTCTAGGTTTTACGCCTTATCTCCTCATTATAACACACATTTGCTAGAAAATCAACTTGCACCAACCAATTCTGTTATTATCCCATGATAATGTCATAGTAGATTATCCCATAGAAATGTCACACTA
>CAYOSC010000028.1:0-9060 GCA_964406525.1 uncultured Candidatus Saccharibacteria bacterium
GGGGGGTGACATTTCTATGGGATAAAAGGGGTGACATTTTTATGGGGGATTGACATCGTAGGGGTTCCGCAATATGGGCTTATGTAATGTAGCACCTTAGCCGTACACGAGTTAGGTTCGTTATATTTGAGGTGGGTAGTATTAGTTTTGCCTGATCACATTCGCTCGTGCTCGCTTATGTACTCCTCTTGCCTAATTGTCTCCTATTACTTCACCTATGGGGTTCTAGAAAAAAGTGGTTAAATATTCATAGGATATATTCATACTCATTATTCAGCTCTGGAGCATCAGTCGTGCTGAAGGTCGAGAGCCTGAAAATTCTGCCATAATTGCGTTCTACGAGGATTTTTGCTACAATAGAAGCAGGTTCAAGAAGCGTCCCTTCTAGACCACCATATTCCGGCCATTTTTTATATATAATATATAGTACATGCACCCGTAGCTCAGCGGATTAGAGCACTGGTCTTCGGAACCAGGTGTCGTAGGTTCGAATCCTATCGGGTGTACCATAGAAGAGAGACCTTTTAGGTCTTATTTTTGTATAAATTGCAGGATGGATTCGAACCGAATTGCGAAGCAATGGGTTCGTCATCCGCCCGGTGCGGAGCGCAATGGCGCAGCTCGCTCATCCTGTTGGGTGCGCAATGTAACAAAAGGGCACCTCCACCGAGGCACCCAATTCCTTATCAAACTTTATTCAGTTACAGACTCGCTCTCAGGAGCATCCTCAGTCTCAGTAGTATTATCGCCGTCTAGGCTCAACTCATCCAAGCTCGCAGCCGTAGCATTAATTAGAGCTGTCGCATTTCCGCTCGCAACCGCCTGCACCTTTACGGCTTTTGTATAAGTATCTGCAGTAGTCTGAGTGCTTACTTTTGCGCCAAACGTCAAGCGCAGGTTCGTCGCCCCAGCGCTACTTAGATCGGCAGTAGTTTTGTAATCCGGTGTCAACTCTGCTGAGCCAACTGCAAGACCTTTGTACGACAAGTTCTCAGCATTTCCAGCGTTAGCCGCCAGAGACAGATTGTAGCCCCACGTATCCTTCTCCAGACCACTCAGGGATGTCGCCGTGCCAGTCATAGCCGGGATAGATTTGCCAGACTGCGCCCCAGCCAAAGCTGTAGTACTATCCGGACTATACACATACACGCTCAAACCTTGAGGGCTATTCGTACTCACTGCAAAATCATCATAATTCGAGATCGTCTTACCGTCCGTCGTTGGCTGCACCGTCGCCGGAATCTCACCAGCCAATCCATCCATCGCGATCGAAATCTTCTGTGACACCAAGAAATTCACATAGAAATCCGCCGTCCGCTCTTCTTTGGCTAATTTCAAAACATTAAAATTGACCGTAAAAGTCTTGTTATCGCTAACAGCCGCATTCGCCCCATCGGGAGCAGGACAGAAAACCGCCAAACCAAGCAATGCTACCAAAGCAAGGCAACTCGACAGACCAACGGCTCTGACCTTTGAGTGTTTGTTTACATTCATTTTGATTTTTGTCCTTTTTATGTATATGATCTTCTTTACATCTATTATCGCAAAACACGAGCGGATTGTCAACAACTTTTTTTGTAGATTTTCCGAAATTATTTTTGCACAACTTCGTCCTTCCGTGTTATTATATATAGTATAAGCATAAACGTTATTTGGGTTGTAGACAAAAAATGGATGAACAAGAGATTCAGCGTAAACGCCGCGATAATGAAGAGGAGGCGACCAAGCGCCGCGCCAGCATTTTAGGTCTGCCGTATCTCGATACGCGCAGTTTTGAGCAGACTATTCCGCTCGTCAAGGACCTCATTAGTATTGACGAAATGCGCCGGGATTACATTCTCCCTTTGCAGGCGAATGATCAAGAAATGTTTTATCGCTTCATGGTCACTAGCCAGACTCCGAATAGCCTCATTCCGAAGATGCGCCAAGAATACAACGAACGCGGCGCCCACATTGCTTTCTTCTTGATTTCTAAATCCGCCTATCAGGCTTTTATGCTCCGCTACGACCCGCCTAAGGAAACCGTCTACGAAGACATTAAAATCGCTTCCGAAGGTGATTCCGAGACTATCGCGCAAGTTAGCCAGACTCTTGCCCGCGTCTCTCCAGACAAAATCTTTAATTTCTTGCTCGATCAAGCCGATCGTCTCGGCGCTTCTGATATTCATATTGAGAATCTCCGTACCGAGATCCGGATTCGTATGCGTGTCGATGGTATTCTTCATCCCGTTGCCACGATCGACCGCGACCGCTACCGTATTTTCATGGGTGAGCTTTCCGCACGCGCCGATATTTCTACTGCCTCCACGAAGCCGCAATCCGGCCACATGCAGCAAGAAATCCATCGCGACGGCGCTTCACATCTCCTCAACATCCGCGTCGAAATGGTCCCGACTATGTATGGTCAAGACGCCGTACTCCGCCTCTTTAATTTTGATGAAAGCCTGCTTAGTCTCGACCTCCTTGGTCTCTCCGATCAAGAGCTCGCCACTGTACGCGAGATTATTTCGCATCCTCGCGGTCTCGTCTTGATGGTCGGTCCCACCGGCTCCGGTAAGTCTACGACGCTTTATTCGATTCTCAATGCTCTTAATACTACCGAGCGTAAGATTATTACTCTCGAGGATCCGATCGAGTACGGTATTACGGGCATTTCGCAGATCCCGGTGCATACTAATGACGGCGGTTCTTTCGCCGAAGGCTTGCGTTCCGTCCTCCGTCTCGATCCGGATGTGGTCATGGTTGGCGAGATTCGTGATTCCGATACTGCCCGCACCGCTATCCAGGCTTCTATTACTGGTCATTTGGTCTTGTCGTCTTTCCATGCAAATTCTACTGCTGCGGCTTTCTCGCGTATGATTGATCTGATTGGCATCAACCCGATTTTCGCCAGTTCGATTCGTATGCTGATAGCTCAGCGCCTCGTCCGCAAGCTCGCCGATACGAAAGAACCCTATCGCCCTGACGCCGCCACCACGGAATATATTCGCGATAAGCTCGCCAATGTCCAGGGCATTGATTTTGACAACTTGACATTATATCGTCCCGTCACGACGAAGGACGTACCGTTTGGTTATCAAGGTCGCACCGTCCTGATGGAGCAGCTCGTCGTGTCGGAAGACATCCAGGGCTTCTTGCGTGGCGACCTGAAAGACATCAGCGCTCCCGCTATCGAGCAAAGCGCCCAAATGCAAGGTATGCTTACTTTGGAGCAAAAAGGAATTCTCGCCGCGCTTCGTGGCGAAACTACCCTCGACGAAGTCTCGCGCGTCATTTAATCCTAATAAAAATATTTTTTCTGCATTCGTAAAAACTTGTTCAAAGTCTCAAAAACTTAATTTACAAAAATTTTTCACTTTATTTTCTACTGATTTTCCGCACTAAAACGGCGTTTTTCTAAATAAAAAATTTTTATCACCCTCAAAATTACTCCAAAGCCCTCGTTTATGCTTAATTTATTTATCGAAAATATATTTTTTCTATTAATTTTTCTCCCGCACTAAACTCACTAAAGTTATTACCAAAAATTATCTGCAAAATCATACAGAAATTATATTTTATTTATTATTTTTCTTATTCGCCAGGCTAGATAAGATATAATATATTATATGGAAAGACTCATAGAATATTTCAAGCCCGATAATTACCAACTAGATTTAACCATCTCTCGCCAAGACGATTATATTCGTGGTCAAGTCATTATCTCCGGCCAGATCAAACAGGACATCGTTAAATTTCACGCTGTTAATTTAGATATTAAATCCGTTTCTTATGTTGACCAAGAATGTACCTTTAATTATAATAATGAGATTCTAGAAATCTCTACGGCACAATTCACTAAACAAGCCGCAGTAGATACTTTTAAAATTATTTTCGAGACTAAATTAAATCGCAACATGCAAGGTTGTTATTTATCTTCATATCAATATGATAATAAAAAACAATTAATCGCCGCTACCCAATTTGAGTCGCACTATGCTCGCGAATGTTTCCCGTGCATTGATGAGCCGGGCGCCAAAGCCGTATTTAATCTCAGTATTTTCGTACCCGATTTTACATCCGACGATGTCGTCCTCGCGAATACCGAATGTCTAGAAACTCGTACCGAAAATAACATTTCGCAATATATTTTTGCTCCTACTCCGCGCATGTCTACTTATCTCCTCGCTTGGGTAATCGGCCCGCTCAAAAGCGTTTCTGCCGTCAATGATCATGGCGTGAAAGTTACTTCCTACTGTGCCTTAAATCAATCCACTACTTCACTCGAATTCGCCAACGAAGTCGCCTGTCGCTCGCTCGATTATTACGACAAACGTTTCGGGATTAAATATCCTCTCGCGAAATTAGACCAAGTCGCTCTGCCAGATTTCGAAGCCGGCGCAATGGAAAACTGGGGCCTCGTCACCTATCGCGAATCGTGCATGCTATCCGAGCCGGATGCTTCTATCGATACTAAGCAATCCGTCGCTACTACCGTCACGCATGAACTATCGCATCAATGGTTTGGTGATCTCGTGACGATGGAATGGTGGGATGATTTGTGGCTCAACGAATCTTTTGCGACCATCATGGAATATTACGCCACCGATGCGCTTTATCCAGAATTAAAAATTTGGCAAGAATTTTTCACTGGCGATTGTGTCGCTGCTCTGCGACGAGATTCTTTGCCGGGCGTGCAATCCGTACAGCAAGCCGTCCATCATCCAGCCGAGATTGCGACTTTATTCGACGGTGCGATCGTCTATGCGAAAGGTGCTCGCCTAGTCTTGATGCTCATGCGCCTCATGGGTGACGAAAATTTCTTCCGCGGTGTGCATGAATATTTTGACTTATATCAATATCAAAATACTGTCGGCGATGACCTTTGGATTTGTTTGCAAAAACATGCAGATTTTAATATTAAAGATTTCATGCACTCTTGGATTTCTCAGCCTGGCTACCCAGCCTTGCAACGTGATGGCGACAGTTGGCAGCAAAAACGTTTCCTGATCAACGGAACGACTGACGATACGCAGTGGCCGCTTCCAGAAATTAAGGACGACATGTCCGGACATTATTTAATCAATCTCGATGCGGAGACCTTCTCGCAACGCCTCGACGATTACGATAGTTTAAACGACGAGCAAAAGCTCCGCCTCCTCATCGATCGTATGCTACTTACCAAAGCTCGTGAAGTGAGCGCAGATTCATTGCTTGATATTTTGCCGAAGTTCGTCAATGAAGACGCGCCGGTTTGGGATATTTTACTTAGTATTATTAATGAACTGAAAGTTTTCTTCCCGGACGATTCGGACGCAGAAAATATTTATCGCCAATTCTTGCGCAACACAATTCACGATCGCATCCGCGCAGTCGGCGTTACTTCTCGGCCGCATGATGATAACAATATTAAACGTCTGCGCAAAATTCTCGCCGTAGTCGCGCGGTTCGCGCGCGATCAGGAAATCATCGATCAACTTGCAGACTTGTATAATAATGATTTATCACGCATTGATTCCGAAATGCGTGGCAACATTCTCATGGCCAAAATGATGCGCGACGAAAGTGAAGTTTTCTCGCCGCTCCTCGACAAATATCAGACTGAGCCTGATCCGGATCTGAAAGACGATCTACTTTGTGCTCTCGCCACTGCAAAACTCCCCGAGAATATTGCGACTTGTATTAATCTGCTAAGCCAGCCCGAGATCGTCCGTCCGCAAGACCATTTATATTTATATATTTATCTTTTGCGTAATCCGAAATCCCGCGCGCAAGCTCTCACCTGGCTCTATGATAATTGGAATTACGTCGAAAAACTTACCGGCGAAAAATCTATCGAAGATTATCCGCGCTGCATGACTGGCTATATCGATACACGCGCCGAAGCCGACCGATTTTACAATTTCTTCGACCGCATGAAAGACAGCCCCATCCTCAAGCGTACTCTCATTATGTCTCGCACTAGTATTGAGTCCAAGCTCACCCTTGTCGCCGAAGAATCCGCCTCTGTCCAAGCCAAGCTAGCTAAACTTATGGAGAAATAACTATGGAACAAGGCAATGCAGCTATCATCGTTGGCGGCGTTATCGAAAAGGATGGTAAATATCTTCTAATTCAAGAAGCCAAAGCTAAGTGCCGCGGGAAATGGAGTCTCCCAGCGGGACATTTAGACGTCGGTGAAAGTCTCCAAGACGGTGCTAAAAGGGAGATTAAAGAAGAAACTGGTTGCGACGTCGAACTCACTGGTGTCTGCCAAATCGGCAATCGTCGTCGCACGGATTTAGCTTTTGCTACAGTTATTTTCACCGCAAAAATTATCAACGAAACTATTAAGATTCTTGATCCAGCAGAGATCCTAGATATTAAATGGTTTAGCTACGAAGAAATTCTTGCTATGCGTGGCGAAATTCGTAGCGTAGATTTACTTATCGGCTCCATCGAGAACTACCGTAATGGCATTATAGCTCCGCTAGGCATAATCAAACTTTACGAAGAGAAGAGCTAAACCGACAATAAAATGATAAAGGAGCAACTATGAAACTTTTTCTCGTGCGTCACGGGCAGACCGATTGGAATATTGGCAAGAAGATCCAAGGTAGCACCGACATTCCCCTTAATCAAACTGGTATTCAACAGACCGAGCAACTCCGGGACCAGATTAGGAGTCGTAACCTCCGCTTTGATTATTGCTATGTATCACCGCTTCAACGCGCCCAAAAAACTGCCGAGATCATTACTGACGGTCAATATGATTTTATACATGATGCACTCTTGACCGAGCGCGGTTATGGTACCTTGGAAGGGAAGTTTGATGCCTTCGATAGTATCGGCCTCGATATATTCGACTTGCGTCTCAACACTAACGAATATGGTATCGAACCAATCAAGGATGTCTTCGCTCGTACTAAACAGTTTCTTGAGAAAATTATCGTTGCCCACCCAAAAGACGCGGCTATACTGATTGTTGCCCACGGCGGCTCACTCCGTACTCTGCATTTTAACATTGTTGGTTACAATGAAGACACTAATCTTCGCGCAACACATTTTGAGAATTGCGAAATGCGCGAGTACGAAATCTAGAAAAATCGTACGTTTGTTAGGGGCAATTGGAGCGTTTGTGCATAGCAAAAATCCCCACCATTTCTGGTAGGGATCAAGGTTCTACATCAGCAGGGTTACAAAATCAGCCGAATAGTTTCCCAAACAAGCGTGACAGCTTGTTAAAAACTGTCTCGACTGTTTCGAAGGTCGTTTCGAGAACATAGTCAGCAAAAGTGTAGTCACGCTGATTATTGGATGCCCTCGTACGAGGCTGCTCAGAAGTGTCCTGCCGTGGCGGTGCTTGTCTGGCAGATTGTTGCTGCGCCGTGTTTGGAGTCTGACCAGCAGTGTCCTGCCGTGGCGGTGCTTGTCTGGCAGATTGTTGCTGCGCCGTGTTTGGAGTCTGACCAGCAGTGGATCGTACGTAGTTGTATCGGTAGACGTGCGTACTCTCGCTCTCCGTATGGACACGCTGTTGCTCTACTGCAACCTTTCGTCGCTCCTCGGCCGCTTTTGCGTAGGCGCGCGCCTTTGCTTCTTCAAGTTGACGTCTCTGGTACTCTTGCTTAGCTTTCAGTGCTTCCTCCTGCTGTCTTTGCCAGCTTAAGCGCTGCATCGCTCTCCGCTTGGCTTCCTCTTCCTGTTGGCGTCTTTCTGCTTGCCTAACTCTTTGGATTTCGGCTGCTTCTCGTCTGCGCTCTTCCTCTTGAGCTGCCACTTCCTGCAGAATCCTTGGCACTGCCGTCTCGAAGCTCCTTTTGAACTCAGGATCCTCTTTTAAGGCTTGGGATACTACCTCTTCAAAAGTGTATGTTTCGTCTGGGGATCCATTACGGAGTGGTAGATAGTCGGGCATCAATTCGTCTGCATGAAATTGATCTGGTTTAAGTGGTGCACCAGCCAAAAGACTGCGATACGCATAAAACCTGGCAAACTGTGCCAAGCCAGAAATAGAAGTTGCAGGCTCGGGGAAGGGGATGATATTACTCATGCCATGATTACAGCAGCTATCGTTCATACGGGCCAAAGTTGCCTTAGCCTTACTTTCGCGTAGGGCTACACCTGAAGTGCCAGGACTATATTCTAGAGAATCCCAAATAGTCTTCTCCCGCTTTTTGGTGGATCTCCAACGAGTCGCTAATACTACCTCAGATTCATCGTAGAGCGATTCGTTCCAAGCTTGCGCACACGAAACGCCTTGAGTCTGAGACTCCCAGATGTCTAAACAGTCCAAGATATCGCACTCTTCATCGCTCAGCGTCGGCGGCTCTCCCAGTATCCCGTACCAATCATCTTGCCATAGCACTGACATTTAATTTCCTCCTCTGATGTAATTTTAATGTCCCTGGTTCTTTATATACGTGCTAGCTCATGGCTAGGATTATGAAACCACTACGGTATAATATATACCTAATACCATTGTATCACAAAATATCGAAAAAGTCAATACAGATTATGCTAAATCTCTGAAAAATCAACCTTGCGATGCTATTCGGAAAATAGCATAAAAAGTATTGACATTATATCATAAGCATGATACAATAGAGATAGTTTGAGAATTCAATAGAGTTTTTGAAGTCACAAATGCATGCTTAGAATCTCAAAAATCTGCTCATTTTAAGCGGTAGCCTTGTCTATACTACAACGATTTTGAAGAGTTTTACAGAGGTCAGGTTAGAAAAACCTGAAAAAAGTCAAAAATCTTCAAAAAAAGTCTTGCATTGTTTCAGAAGGTGCGCTATAATGAGGAAAGTTAAACAAGTTACAGAGGTAATCCCCAGTAACCAATGGATTAAGATAGAAAATATGCGAGGTAAAATCTATCAAGATACTTATCTCGGTTGAGATTTCGAATTAACAATTTGGACAACGATGAAAATACAAGTTGACGAGAGAAAAAGGAATTTATTTCTTTTTCCGAGACAACGAAGTATTTTTCTCAAAATTTATTTTGAGAAATAATTGTAAGACGGAAACTGCAATCAAATATCGATTGCTAGTTAAGTCAATGCATAAAAAGGTACATAAGGGCACTGATAG
>CAYOSC010000029.1:0-8978 GCA_964406525.1 uncultured Candidatus Saccharibacteria bacterium
CGCCACGAAGGAAAGAGGAAATAATGTCTCGGAGTCTTAAGAAAGGTCCATTTGTGGACTACAAGCTCGCGAAGAAGGTTGCTGCCCTCTCTGCCGAGGATCGCACCGTGATCAAGACTTGGGCACGCCAGTCTACCATTTCACCAGAAATGGTCGGCCGCACTATTGCCGTACATAATGGCAAAGTGCACGTCCCAGTTTTCGTGAGCGAGAATATGGTTGGCCACAAGCTCGGTGAGTTTGCCCCAACCCGTAAATTTAAGCGCCACGGCGGTAAAAAGGCTGCCGAAGCTGCGAAGGGAGGCAACTAATCATGTCTACTCTCTACGCCCATGCTATTGAAAAAGGTATCGACAATCAGCCGCGCAAGGTTAGCATCGTCGCAAGCTTAGTTCGTGATCGTTATGTCGCCGACGCAATCGTAATCCTCGAGAATACCCCGCGCAAGGCTGCCCGCCCAGTTCGCAAAGCCATCGAATCCGCTGCTGCCAACCTCATGAACAATGCCGGTGTCAGCATCGATCCGAAGACCATTCGTATCGTTCGTATTTCAGTTACTGCCGGTACCCGGATGCGCCGTTACATGCCAGCTTCCCGCGGTCGCGCTCTGCCTTTCGAGAAAATCTCTAGCAACATCTTCGTCGAAGTCGCAGGAGAAGAGAAAGTCAAGAAAGCCGAGCCAAAGACCGAAGCGAAAGCCGAGTCAAAAGAAAACAAGTCAGCTAAATCAGCTGCTAAGAAGGAGGAGAAATAATGGGTCAGAAAGTTAACCCAGTTTCCTATCGTCTCCAGATCAGCAAGGATTGGTCTTCCAAGTGGTTTACCCGCAAAGCTGACTTCCGCAACTGGCTGGTAGAAGATACGAAAATCCGTGAAGTGATCGAGAAGCGCTTCTCGAGTCGTCCGACCATCGCTCGCATAAACATCGAGCGTAGCGCCAACCTCACCACTATCACAATCTTGACCGCCAAGGCTGGTGCCGTGATCGGTAAGCAAGGTGCTGGTATCAACGAGCTCAAGAAAGAATTAGAAAAAATCGTCAGCGGGCCGATCCGCATCAACGTCGAAGAAGTCAAAAAACCCGAGCTTTCCGCCAAATTGGTTGCCGAGAATATCGGCTTCCAACTCGGTAAGCGCATGAACTTCCGTCGCGCCGTCAAGATGGCTTGCCAGTCTACCATGAACGCTGGCGCCAAAGGTATCCGCGTCGAAGTTTCTGGTCGTCTCAATGGCGCCGAAATGTCTCGCCGCGAGAAGTTCATCGAAGGATCCGTGCCTCTGCATACCCTTCGCGCCGATGTCGATTTCTACATTTGCCACGCACCGACCATCGCTGGCATCGTAGGTGTAAAGGTCTGGATTTATAAGGGGGAGAAATAATTATGGCAATTTTAGTCCCACGACGCGAAGCACATCGCAAAGTTCGTAAAGGCAAGAACCGCGGCACCGCTTCTCGCTGCAATACTGTAGCGTTCGGTGACTGGGGTCTAATGTCACTAGATAATGAACGCGTTACGAGCCGCCAGATCGAGGCCGCTCGTCAAGCCATTACTCGCTACGTCAAACGTGGCGGTAAAATCTGGATTCGCATTTTCCCGCACACTCCTGTCACCAAGAAGCCACTTGATGTCAAGATGGGTAGCGGTAAAGGGGAACCACAATTTTATGTAGCCAAGGTCAAAGCCGGCACCGTCATGTTCGAAATCGCTGACGTTACCGAAGAGCAAGCCAAAGAAGCTTTTCGCCTAGCTGGCCACAAGCTACCAGTTCGTACAAAAATTATTAAGAAAGAGGAGTTTTAAGATGGCGGGAGAATTGCAAGGTGTTGTGACTTCTGACAAGCGCGACAAAACTATTACAGTTTCGATCGCTAGTCGTGAAACTCACCCACTGTATCGCAAGCAGTACACCAAGACTCGCAAGTACACTGCTCATGATGAGAATAATGAGGCTGGCGTTGGTGACAAAGTCGAAATCGCCGCTTGCCGCCCATTCTCAAAGACCAAGACTTACGAATTAGTCAAAGTCCTCGAGAAGTCACACGAAGCAGTCGAGCTCAAAGACGAAGTCTCAGGCAAGACCGACGACGCCAAGGGGGAGGAGAAATAATATGATTCAACAGGAAACTAGATTAAAAGTTGCTGACAACAGCGGCGCCAAAGAGCTTGGTGTAATCCGGGTCCTTGGTGGTACACGCGCACGCTACGCCCGTGTAGGCGATATCGTCACTTGTAGTGTCAAAGACGCCAGCCCGACCGGCAACGTTAAGAAAAAAGCCGTAGTCAAGGCTGTAATCGTCCGCACGAAGCAGCAGATCCGCCGTCCCGATGGCAGCACCATCCGTTTCGACGACAACGCCGCCGTCCTCGTCAACGACGACAAGACGCCAAAAGGCACTCGCGTTTTCGGACCAGTCCCACGCGAACTTCGCGAACTCGGCTTTAACAAAATTATCAGCTTAGCACCGGAGGTACTATAATGGCAAAGTGTTTGAAAGTAGGCGATCGCGTCAAAGTTATCGCCGGCGACCACAAAGGTACCGTAGCTAGCATTGTTAAAGTCGACAAGCAAGCCGGCAAAGCCTTCCTCAAGGATATCGAAGTCCGCGAACGCCACGTCCGCGCCACTCGATTCAATCCCAAAGGGGGCAAGAAGACCGTTCATCTTGGCATTGACTTTTCTAACCTAAAGAAGGAGGGTAAGTAATGGCCAGTTCCAAAAATGTACCACGCTTGAAAGCTCTATATAACGACAAGATCGTCAAAGATCTCGAAAAAGAGCTCAACGTCAAGAACGTTCATCAAGTTCCAAAGCTCGAGAAAGTCGTCATTTCTAGCGGTGTCGGTAAAAAACGTGAAGACAAGCGCTTCACCGAGACTGTCGAGCTTACACTTCGTAAGATTTCCGGCCAAGAGCCAACTTCCCGCCTCGCCAAGAAATCTATTGCGACCTTCAAGATCCGCAAAGGCATGGGTGCACCGGTCGGCTATCTCGTCACTTTGCGCAATGACAAAATGTATGAATTTGTCGACCGTCTGATTAATATTACCTTGCCACACGTCCGCGACTTCCACGGTGTTTCACGCTCAGCGTTTGACAAGCAAGGCAATTACAATCTCGGGCTCAAAGAACAGACCGTCTTCCCAGAAATCACTTTCGAAGATTCCGCTGTTCTCCATGGTCTCGAAATCACCTTTATTATTAAAAATGGTTCTAAAGAAGGGAGCACCAAATTGTTAGAAGCATTTGGTATGCCGTTTGAAAAGGAGGCTAAATAATATGGCGAAAAAATCAGCCGTCCTCCGCGACGAAAAACGACGCAAAATGTACGAAAAATATAAAGCTAAGCGCGCCGAATTGAAAGCTGCTGGCGATCTCGAAGGTTTGCAAAAACTTCCGCGCAACGCTAGCCCTACACGTTTGAAGAATCGTGACATGCTCGACGGCCGCCCACGCGGTTACATGCGCTATTTCGGTCTCAGCCGTATCAATTTCCGCGAAAAAGCTTCTAGGGGTGAAATACCAGGTGTTACTAAGAGTAGCTGGTAGGAAAGGAGAGAAGATATTATGTCATTACAATCAACTGATCAAATCGCCGACCTCATTACTCGTATTCGTAACGCTATTATGGTTGGCAAGACCGAAATCCGCGTCCCGACTAGCAAGCTCAAAGTCGCTGTAGCCGAAGCTCTCCAAGATGCTGGCTACCTCGACAACTGCGAAGTCGAAGCTGGTGAGCCGCGCGGCACTCTTCATGTCGTCATCAACGCTGAAGGTACTCCTGCTCGCATCACCGAGATTAAGAAGATCTCTAAGCCAGGTCGCCGGGTTTATACCACTGTCGAAGACATCCCGACTGTCAAATCTGGCCGTGGCGTCGTCCTGATCTCCACTTCCAAGGGAATCATGACCGGCAAAGAAGCCAAGAAACAACATCTTGGTGGCGAAATCTTAGTCCGCGTCTACTAGGGTTACCGTCTAAAAAGAAGCTCCACTCGGGGCTTCTTTTTTATGCCGAGTTTCATCTGTTTTCTCTTGCAATCCCCCATAATCTATGCTAGAATAATATATAATATTAAGTTATAAGGAGAAATATGAGTCGTATCGGAAAACAACCCATCGCGATTCCGACGGGAGTGACAATCACGGTCGGCGACAAAGATATTACTGTCGCAGGCCCGAAGGGTCAACTCATTGTCCCGCTTCAGGAAAACGTCAAAGTCACGATTGACGGTAATGTTCTTACTGTCACCCGCGATGATGACGAGCCAAAGTCACGCGCTTGGCACGGTTTACAGCGTGCATTGCTCAACAATGCCGTCATCGGCGTTACCAAAGGTTTTGAGAAGAAGCTCGAAATCAACGGTGTCGGCTTCCGCCTTAGCGGTGGCCCGAAAGAAATCGAAATGGCCTTGGGTTTTTCACACCCAGTCAAGTACAAAGCTCCCGAAGGTATCGAGCTGAAGACTGACAAAATGACCATCACCGTTTCTGGCATCGATAAGCAGCAGGTTGGCCAAGTTGCTGCCGAGATTCGTGCCCTCAAGAAACCTGAACCATACAAAGGCAAAGGTATTAAGTATGCTGACGAAGTTATTCTTCGCAAGGCAGGAAAGGCTGGTAAGAAATAATGAATAACGTATTTCGTGCAAAACGCACTCGCGCTAAAATTCATGGTACCGCTGAACGTCCTCGCCTAAGCGTACATATTAGCAACAAACATATTACTGCGCAAATTATCGACGATGATAAAGGCGTCACTCTAGCCTACGCAACTACCGCTGGTAGCAAAGCTACCGGCAGCAAGACCGATTTAGCCGCTCAGATCGGCCAAGACATCGCTAAAAAGGCTAAAAAAGCTAATATCAAGACCGTCGTATTTGACCGAGGCGCAAAATTATATGCTGGTCGCATGTCTGCTCTCGCAGATGCTGCCCGCAAGGAAGGATTGGAGTTCTAATGGCAGATTCTGATAAGACTGCACAGGTCGTCAACAAATCTGGCACTCTCAAAATGAATGACAATGTCGCTTCACGCAGAGTCCAGAGAGATATCAACGGCAAAGCTATGCCTCGCCGCAACAACCGCCGCGATCGCAACCGCACCCAAGACACCGCACCAAAGGAATTTGACACCGTCACGATCAATATCGACCGTGTCTCCCGTACCGTCAAAGGTGGCCGTCGTATGCGCTTTAAGGCTCTTGTTGTCATGGGCAACCACAAAAACAAAGTCGGCATCGGCGTAGCCAAAGGCGGCGACGTCACTAGCGC
The DNA here is from genome assembly GCA_964406525.1 of uncultured Candidatus Saccharibacteria bacterium. Taxonomy (GTDB): domain Bacteria; phylum Patescibacteriota; class Saccharimonadia; order Saccharimonadales; family Saccharimonadaceae; genus Nanosyncoccus. The sequence goes on from CAYOSC010000029.1 coordinate 5,274, forward strand.
CGTCCAAAAGGCCACCGCAAAGGCTAAGAAGTCAATGATCGAGTTCAACATGGATGGCGAAACTATCTGCCACGAAGTCGAAACTCGCTCTACCGGCGCTGATATTCTGATGAAACCAGCTGCTCCTGGTACCGGTATTATCGCTGGCGGTGTCGTCCGTAGCATTATCGGCCTCACCGGCATCAAAAACTTGATTTCCAAGTCTCTCGGTAGTACCAACAAAGTCAACATCGCTTACGCTGTGATTGATGGTCTCAAGGAGCAAACTCCACGTGACGAATGGGTTGCCAACCGCAACAAGAAAGACGCCAAGGAGACCAAGAAGGCTACCACCAAGAAATCCGCCGCTAAGAAGGAGGATAAGTAATGAAATACAATGATCTAGAAGTCAATCGCAATACTCGCCCGACGCGTTTTGGTCGCGGTATCGCCGCTGGCAAGGGTAAAACTGCTGGTCGTGGTACTAAAGGTCAAAAGGCTCGTACTGGTCATCGCAAAATGCCAAACGGCTTCATGGGTGGTCAGCGCGCTATCATGCAAGCTGTGCCAAAGCTCAAAGGTTTCAAGAGCTTGCATGACAAAGCTACCGTAGTCTACACCGACCGTCTCAATGACCTCACTGGCAAGGTTGATAACTTCACCCTCGCCGACAAAGGTCTCATCGAGAATCCTTATACCAAGGTTAAGGTAATTTCTCGCGGTGAGCTCAGTACGAAGATCGAGCTTGAGACCCAATTCGCTAGCAAAACCGCTATCGAAGCGATTAAAAAAGCTGGTGGTAGTTTCAAGAAAGTTGCTGTGCCACAGCGCATCGCTGCTAAATCCGAGTAGAAAGACCGGTCGACGATTATTGAAGATGTTTTCGCTCTGGAAATCGCACTTTTCAGAACGAAAATGAACTGGTCTTTTGACGTTGGGGACTTTTCTCCCAGAAAAGTCCCCAGTTCCCGAAAATAGCTCTTCCGTAGAGCTATTTTTGTGCTATAATAGTAAAAGTTAAGAGTAGGGAATTATGAATTTCAAGACTATATTTCGATCACTGAAGAACAAAGATATGCTGAAGCGCGTCCTTATCGTTTTTGGGCTACTCATCGTTTATCGATTCCTAGCACACATTCCGGTACCGCTCGGCGAACCAGCCACCTTCCAAGAAGCTGTCCAAACTTTGATCCAGAAATCCGACTTCGGTAGCTTTCTTAATCTCGTCTCTGGCGGCGGTTTGACAACCTTCTCGATTCTACTCGTCGGTATCTCACCATATATTACTGCCAGTATCGTTGTTCAACTAGTCACGAAGGCTATTCCTCGTCTCGAAGAACTGTCCCAAGACGGCGAAGCTGGTCGCCGCAAGATCAGCCAATGGACTCGTATCCTTGCTGTTCCACTCGCCATCGTCCAAGCTATTGCCTACATCTTTATTCTCTATCAGTCCGTCATCTCCGCTAACACCACTCTCGCCTACACCCCTACTACCGCCGACTGGATGCTCTCTATTACTGCCATGGTCGCTGGCTCCATAATCCTCATGTGGTCCGGTGAATTAATTACCGAGCAAGGCATTGGTAACGGCATCTCTATCATTATCTTCGCTAGTATTATCTCGCAGCTGCCTACTACACTTGCTAGCCTGTGGTCTGCTCTCTTCGATACTTCCGCCGGCTCACTCTCGCTCTTCGGTTGGTTTAACCTGCCGGTCAATCCCGTCATCTTCTGGGTCGTCATCGGCTTTGCCGTCGCACTGCTAATTGTCATTTACTTCTTAGTCAAAATCAACGAAGCTCAGCGTGTCATCACCGTCAACTACGCCAAACGCGTCCATGGTAATAGCAGCTACGGCGGCATCAAATCCATCCTCCCGCTCAAACTCATTGCCGCTGGCGTCGTTCCAGTCATCTTCGCGACCGCTTTCTTATCGCTCCCGGCTTTACTCGGTCAGCTCATCCAGACTATTAATCCAGACGGCACTTTCGGCACTACTTTAGTCACCTTGTTTACCGCCCCATCCGCCAGCAACTTCGCCACTTATTATCCAAATGGCATTACGCCGCAATGGTTCCTCTACCCAGCCATGTATTTCATTCTCGTAGTATTATTTACTTACTTCTACACTAGCATCATTTTCAATACTAAAGAAATCGCCGATAACCTCCAGAAGCAAGGTGGTTTCATCGAAGGCATTCGCCCTGGGACTCAGACTGCCGAATACCTCGGCAAGACCATCAATCGTCTAAATCTCTTCGGCTCGCTCGCGCTCGGTTTAATCGCCATGTTACCATTCCTGACTGACTACATCTTCATTATTATTACCGGCGCACCAATCGGGCTCTCACTTTCCGGTACTGGATTACTCATTATTGTGACCGTTGCTCTCGAAAACCTCCGCCAAGTCAACTCACGTGCGCTCATGGTAACATACGACGAATATAAATAATACTTAGCATAAAAGGGTGTGATATATGGAAGAAAAGACCAACAAAAAACCAGCTGAAGTCACTAAGACTCCCGTCGAGAAAGCCAAGAAGGCTCCTCGTAAAATGAAGCTACCAGTTTTCCGTAAGCTCCACATCCGCCCAGGATACATCGTACTCGGCGGAGTCGCGACCATCCTTGCCATCTTCTTTATCCGTGTTGCCCTTTGGGAGAATAGCTACCTTTCCGCCATGGAAGGCAGTGAGCGCGACGTCACCACTAGCGCCAATGACATAAGTATTAACGAGGGCAATGAATCTGACGTCGACAGTACCGAGCCTACCGAACAAGAAATCGTCGAGTATGTTGTCGCCCCTGATAAGCCTCGCTATTTTACTATCCCATATTTAGGCATCTATAACAAACGTATCGTCGAAATCGGTCTCAAAGGTCAAGGTGAAATGGCTACACCATACAACATATATGATATTGGCTGGTACACCGGCAGCGGATCCGTCTTACCTGGCGAAAGCGGTGTTTCCGTCATGAACGCCCATGGTGGCGATCTCGGCTACGGCATCTTCCGCTCCCTACCTAAGTTACCTGTCGGTGAAACTATCAAAATCGAAATGGGTGACGGCCGCGTCTTTAATTACCGCGTCGTCGAAAGTGTCCGCAAAGCCCTTGGTGAAGAAGCCAATCAGTATATGACAGTTGCGTTCACGCCCGTCAATGGTTACGTAAACACTCTCACCTTGATCACTTGCACCGGTGATTGGCTCGACCGCGAGCAGACCTATTCTCAGCGCCTCTTCGTTAAAGCGGTCTTACAGTAATCTACAATGCAACCAAATTCATAAAACTAATAAAATCCTAAAAATATGTTTACTTTTACCTTAAAACGTGATAAAATGAAAGATGTAATTTATGGCTAGTCAAAAGGAAGTGATTAAACTCACAGGCAAGGTTGTTGAGGCGTTGCCAAACACCCAATTTCGGGTGGAACTTGAGAACGGTCATAATATCATTGCACACATGAGTGGACGTATGCGCAAAAACTACATTCGCTTGGTGCCGGGAGACCGGGTCGAAGTTGAGTTAACCCCTTACGATCTGACAAAGGGCAGAATCAGCTTTAGATTGCAATAGAATATTAACTGTTGCAATATTATGCCACTTTTGTAATAAGTCGTAGCAAAAGTGTCATATTTGTATATATTATATACAAAAATTGTAACGACCTAAAGGAAAGGATTTTTGACACTGTGAAAGTACGTGCTAGTGTTAAAAAAATCT
>CAYOSC010000030.1:0-8683 GCA_964406525.1 uncultured Candidatus Saccharibacteria bacterium
GGCAACCTCGAAGTTAACAGCTTCTTGCTCCACCATTGAGCTACCCGGGATTATCAACCAAACTGACCGTCTGCGACGTTCACTGCCACTATTATATCACACTTTTCCAGAAAACAACCAAAATCCCTTAATTTTCCCTAAAATTCCTCGTTCTTTCAGCCTGTCAATATTGACTCAAAACATAATCTGTGATATAATAAGAAGTGCGAGTGAGAAGATATTGTTAAATATCTTTTCCGAGCCGACGCCATTATTTCTTATGCGATAGCATATGATATAATGGTAGTATATAGTTGTCTTTTGGGTCGTGATATGAATTGGGAAGAATTATTTAGCGCTGACAAAATTTACATCACTGTAGCAGTCGTTGCCACGCTGCTACTCTTTTTCGTGTCCGTCCTCATCGGCGTGACTACCCGTCGCCGCCAGCGAGAAGCCATGGATCGCTTTAAATATCGCCCTCGCAAGCACCTCATGGTCGGCACCGAACGTCAATGTTTCCAAATGCTCAATAATCTCTTCGGCCAGAAATTCTACGTCATCCCCGAAGTTAGTCTTTCTTCACTCCTCAGCCACAAGGTCGGCACCCAAGACCGCTACGCCGCCTACCGCTTCATTGATCACAAAGCCGTCGATTTCGTTCTCTGCAACAAACGCAGCCTCCGCCCCATTTGCGCCGTCAAGCTCGAAGAAGGCGTCCAAAACGACTCCAAAGACCCCGGTAGTGACCCCCACGACATGGAAAAATTCTTCCGCAGCGCCCACATCCCCTTCATCTACATCCCCAAGACCCAGCGCCTCACCGAGGAGCGTATCATCGAAGAATTCTCCCGTGTCGTCTACGAGACCAGTAAGCTCACCCCCGCCCCCCGTGGCCGCAAGAAAAAATCCCCGAAAGCCTCTGCCTAAAGGTTATCCTGCAAAAACTTCCGAGCCTCTTGCTAGACTACTATCGCCAAGACGCCTTAAAAAATATCCCCATATAGGGGATATTTTTTATTTCGCAATCGTCAGTGAGATCTTCCGACCGTCTTTATCAACGTCGAGAATCTTAAACTTCTTCCGCTCATTCAGAGTGAAGACTTTTTCTGGGTCGACATCGCTACCATTCCCTAGCTCAGAGACATGCACCAAAGCTTCCACCGCTGGCGAAATCTGTACGAACGCACCAAACGGTGTAATTCTCGTAATCGTACCTTCGACTTCGTCACCCCGCTTCAGGCCTTCTACCTCAGACAGCCATGGGTCTTCCGTCAACTGCTTAATCGAAAGTGACAAACGCTCCTTGTCAATCGCAATAATCTTCGCTTCGATCGTTTCGCCAACTTTCACATAGTCAGACGGGTTATTCACACGCTCCCAAGAGATCTCCGAAATGTGAATCAACCCCTCGACTCCATCGACGTTCACAAACGCCCCAAAGTCGACCACACCGGTCACTACGCCTTTTACGACGTCTCCGACGTGTAACTCTGCAAAGCGCTCCGCCAAGCCATCTTTCACTGCTTCTTTCTCAGAGAAGATCAGCTTGTTGTCCTTGCGGTTCGCGTCCAAGATCCGCACCTTCATTACCTTACCAACCAATGAGTTCAAACGCTGTAAGATCTCGTCTTTATCAGCCGAACCCACGCGCGGATAATGCTCTGCCGAAAGCTGAGAGACCGGCAAGAAACCGCGAATCCCCTCATATTCCGCCAAAAGACCGCCACGGTTCGCATCAAACGGTGTGATTTCAATCACTTCCGCATTATCAATCCGGGCCTGGATCTCATCCCAGCCTTTTTCTTTCGCAGCCTTACGCAGTGACAAGAGTACGCTACCATCAGCCATCTCTACTTCGATCACCGAAGCCGTCACTTCGTCACCCACGTTCAAATTCTTCGCAAACGACACTTCACGGCGCGGCACCACACCAACACCTCTCGCTCCGAGATCAATTAAAATCTCATGCTTACGAATCGACATCACCTTTCCGGTGACCGTCTCCCCCACGACTGCTCGCTTTACGCTTTCTTCACTACCAGCTAGCAGCTCATCCATTGTTAATTTGGCTTTTGCCATAATAAATAATATTTTCCTTTCTTCAGGCTCGTTCAGGAACTACGATCTAATCCCTCACTTCCAGAGCCACGACGACCATCAGCATACACTACATATACTCACAATCCGCCCATCGTCACTCCTGAACGAACCCGAAATCTACTCCTTATTATACCAAATTATTCTCTATCCGTCCAGCAGATTATCGGTTTTCGCCCAGACGAGCAGCAACTTCTACCGTCGACGGTTGTTAATCATCGCCGCACCAATACCGACCACCGCCAATAATCCTACTCCGCTCGCACTCCAAAGCACCACCGGATTCTGATACCATTTTTGCTCCGCCTTGTCTTCTTGCTCTTGCTTCTTGTTCGCCGAGTCAGCAGTCGAACCGCCATTCGATGCCGGGCGCTCACTATCAGAGCCACTATTGGCCGGCTGATCCTGATCCGATGGATCTGACGTTGTTTCGTCACCCGTTTGACTATTACTAGCATCCGTCCCCGAGTTCACTGGCTGATTACCCATACCTACGACATTATTATCACCCGCTATCGATCCGCTAGGATTGCTCACACTAATCGAATCCCCCGGTTTAGTTGGCTCACCCTGATCACCTGGCACCACTGGCTCATCCGGCTGAGTCGACGGCTGTTCTGGGTCATTCGGCAAATCTGGTTGCCCAGGATCAACCGGTACACTAGGCACGTCCGGCTGATCTTTCTCCCGTATCCAATCCACCTTCGCTAGAGCCGCCGCACAGTTACCCGCTACATCGCAATACTCGAAATGAAATTCTCCATTTTTAGTAAAGTGATATTCCGCCGTCTTATCATCATTCATAATTACCCCGGCGCTCGGCTTCACGACAAAATCCTCGTCATACTCATAACCATCAGCATCATAATGCTTTTGAGCCGTTCTCATCAAGGCTTCGCCATCATAATTGACCTTCCTCAATGTCGCCACTACCTCGCCATCAGTCATCTCTGTCACGTCATATGTTACCACCGCCTTCGGCGCCGCGCGATCAATCCAACCCACCGCAGCCGTCGCCGTGCCCTTATTTCCAGCCGCATCTTCAAATTCAAAAGTAAACTCGCCGTTATCCTCAAAAGTATACGTAAACGGATCCCAAACGGCTTCCCCCGGCTGATCCGCATCCTCACCAAAGACGCCACTAGGAGACTGCGTATTATTAGTCACCGTCACCTCTTCGTTACCCTGGATAATCAACCGTGCCATTACGTTCCGATTAGTCGGCGTATTCAAGCCACTATCATACTCAACATAGCCTACCGGACTTTCACGATCAATCCAATTCACCTTTGCCAGAACCTCCCCCGGTGTACCCTCGCTATCCACAAATGTAAACTTATACTCACCATTCTGCTTAAATCTCACCGTCGTCTCGTCAACGCGCTGAATCGCATCAGTCTCTGCACCAATGGCTACCAGGTTACCATCAGCATCTTCCACCTGAATATCCTTCAGCTCCGTACTCGGATTCACCAATCGCGCCAATACATCTTCCCTCGTGTAGCTTGCCACACTATAAGTCAAACTCGCTCTCGGTGCATCAGGCACATTGCGCCGATCTTCATAGAAGTTAAACATCCGTGCCGCCACAAATCTCGTACCGTCCGAAGTCAAATTCGCCTTAATCGCAACGTATTTGACATCAGCAAGCGACTCATCAAAATCAAATTTTTCCGTCACGGCGTGTTCCAAGTTCTCATTCGCAGCACCCGCCCACGGCTCCCGACACGTTACTCCCGCCGCCACGTTTTCGCAATCGTCCGTCAGCTTACCCGCCAAGACGAAACTATCCCGATTCAACGTCTCACTATTACTAACATAAATATCCGCCTGCTTAATCCGTCCGTTTCCGCCACCAGCCGCAACATATTCTAAACGGGATAAGTTCACACCGTAATCAAATTTCACCACAATATAGCGCTCACTATCCGCCCCGCTCCAATTCGAATGCCAGCGCGTATAGAAGTTGCCATCTAGCGCATAGGCTGCATTTCCGTTCTTGCCAGCGCCTAGCGCCTCACTTGACGTCCGTGCCAGCGACAAATGCGACACCGGTATATACGTATATTGCCGATCCGGCTCCGCATCCGTCGTAAAGTGAAATTCCTCCGTCGGATCGCCAGTTAATCTCGTACCCGTTGCCCCCTGACGTACTCGAATCGCCACATCCCCCAATCTCTGCGGCGAAGAATCCCGATACGCTACCCAGCGATCGCTATTGCCATCACAATCATCTTCCTCTGTCACCTCACACCACTCCATCGTCAGGTCGACACCCGTCACTCGATTCTCTTTATCATTCGCATACAGATTCGTCGGCACCGCCGCCTTTGTGATGTCAATTGTATAAATCACATCATTCGCCCCCACGATTCGCACTTTGATATCATTCTCCGCCGTAATCTGTGCCAGCTCGACCTTCGTCAGCGCCACATTGCGATCCGCCGTATTTTCGTCAATCGTCTTAGTCTTCCAAGTATTCCCACCGTCTAGGCTGTATTGATATTGCAAAGCTAAGACGCCATCATATTGACTTCCTAGCACGATCTTACCAGCGTTTTCTCCATCAAAAGAGAAGCTTACCATCTCGTAATCATTTGCGCCCAACAAGTAATTCGCCATTGTCCGCGTCGAGCCATATTGCTTCGTATCCTCCTGCGTAGCGACTTTTGCTCGTTGCAAAGCCGTCTTCTGCGCATTATCATATTCAGCAATCCCCGCCGCGCTCGTCAGTTTACCCTTCACGAGCGCCATCAGATCTACCATTGGCAACGGGTAATTCTGGAAGGTCGTTGCAATCTCTTTCGCGAGATCAATATAAGTCGTCTCTGGTGTATTTGGATTATTTAGATAAAGCTGTATCAATCCATACCACGCATCCAAGTTAAACGCTTGATAATCGAGCGCGCGACGATAGAGAGCATTCAGCTGTGCTTCATCATCATACAAACCCTTCAGCATCAGCACTTCTTCCGCCCAAGTGTAGTTCTCCATATCATTTACCGCATCCTGGCCGAGCGAGAAATAGCTCACATTATATGCTGTATGCATCAATGGCGAACCCCAGCCTAAGAGGAAACGTTCTCCCTTCTCTGATCTCGTCCAGCCCGAGACATCATTACCAATCCCCCAGTGGCCGTCACCCTCTTCATCCATGCTCATCCCGAGGTATGCCGCATGTCTCGGCTGCCCGATCACCGTCGCCGGCAAGCCAAAGACATTCCACAAATTCGACCCCGTTTTCGATAGACCACCACAGACCGAACCCTGCTCAAACACCATCCACAGTTTCGCTTTCCCCGTCTCACCGTAAGGTACCCCAAACTGCGACAAATGATATTTCTCATCCCAAGCCGCCCGGTTTTCTTCCGTATAATACTGTGGCAAAGAGTAATTATAGCCAAAAGTATACCGAATATATGAATATGGGTTCAAGTTATATTCGCTATTGCCAGACGCATGCTCGCGCGCCCAGTTATTCAGCCACTCAATCTCATCATCACTAATCACCGCCAGCGTCACAAATCGCATTTCTTCCACTTCCAGCCGTGTAAAGGTTCGCTTATCCAGCAAATCCCGCTCGTACATACTCTTAAAAATCTCGTAGCGGCGCAGCGGGTCCGAGATTGCACGGCTATCATACCAAGCTCCAAAGGCCGACGAATGGGTCAACGCCGTAGAGATCATTAGTTTCGTATAAACATCGCCGTAAGTTAATCCCGCATAGCCAGTCGCGCGCCCATCCGACATATCGCCGCTGTGAGCAGTATAAATTTGCGATATAATATTCAATGCATTCAGATAACTACCCCGTGGTGTTCCTCCCAAGACGAACCAACGCATATGTTGCAAATCATTATAAAGCCATTCCAGAGCCCGCCGATTTTCCGCGCTTGCCTCTATAAAATTCGAGAGTGTATACTGCCCTACCTTCGCCATAAAATCCCGGCGTAGCACCGCCAATTCATAAGCTGCGTTCTCGCCCAAATCCACCTCACCATAGTTCCGAATATCCGCATCATATTTAGCAATATCTGGGACGATATACTGATTGTAATCCGCAGTCACCAACTTAGCATCCGCCCATACCGAATGGTCATTGCCATTCCCAGCGTTTTGGTTTGCCTCTAATCGCAAATACCGATAATCTTGGATATCGACTTTTACGAACGTCGCTTCATCGGCGGGCATTTTCTTTTGACTATCCAATAACACCCAGTCACTATTCGCCACATTAGAACCATAAATGTTAAAAGTCACCCCATCACCGTTTCTACTCGTCGTATTTATCCCCTCATACACTGACAGATGCGTATACTGACGACTCGGATCAATAGCTGCCAGATCATAATACAGCCGTGAGGTAGCATGTGCCCACAGCCCATGCTCGAAAGTCACCGTCTGCCCCTCATACTTCACAGTAATCTTCGTACCCGCCGCATTCACTGCGTTCTTGCGAAATTGGTCATAACCCACCGCTGCACTATACGGATTGACATCCTCATCCGAAAGGTATTTCATACTACCAGCACGCCCCAAATAATCATCAAAGTTCTCTGCGTACTGACTCAAATCCACTGCGTTAGTCTTCACTTTTCCTACGATCGGCCGCATCAAAGTCACCCCGACCATCACCGCGATTGTCACGCACAACACCAGCGCCAACGCACACTTTTGAGTTTTTTGTTTTGCCATAAAGCACATGTCCCTTTCTAAGCTTAACTCGATTATAGCACAACTCATTTCAAGACTTCAAGTCTATTTTTAAGCATAAGAGTTTACATTTCTCACGAATCATGCGAAAATAGTAATAATTAGTCTGGTATTCTCAGATGTTTTTGAAGCTTCCATCTCGGAAATCGGATTGTTTTTGATAAGCCAAGAATCCCGAAGCCTTCCGACCCAAGATATTTTATCCCTTCGTCCCATTCAATAAGTCATCACATCGCGGGCAGCGGTACTCTCCCGTCTCCAGCTGATAGCGTGTCAATCCGCAGCTTTTACAAAGCGATCGCTGGTGCAACCAATCCCGATAAGTATCCATCTCGCTCTCCACGAATTCTTCATCATAAGATAAACTATATTTCTCACACAGCTCCCGCGCCCGCTCCCACGCCTCGCGCTCCATTTTGACTCGCTCCACATCCGTTATATAGTCCCGATGACCAGCCAACGCATGCCCAACTTCATGCAAAAGCTGCAAAATATACTCATTTTGCTCAAGCTCCGTATTGACACAAAGTTGTTCATAATAAATCGTCCGCGTCGGCCGATACTTAAATCGCCTACCCGCCCGAAACTCCAGCTCCAGATAGTCTGCCTCCAGCCTCCGCAAAAGTTGCTCAAACCGCATCGTATTTTTATACACCTCCAACTTTTCTCATTGTATCGCCTTTACCAAAAAAATACGAGCACAAGCGGGAATTACCGCTGCTCAATTTTCCCGAACACCAGCATCACGCTCACCCAAACACGTTTCCAAATCCCCTCCTCCCCTACCCGAACAACACGAGAAACGCAAAGGGGTACCACAACTGTGGTACCCTATCAATTCTCTATCTGGGCCGCTCAACTAGGCGTTAGATTTCTTGGCTGGCCCGCGGCGACTAATCCGTCCCCCCTTCGCACCAGCAATCCGAGCTAACGCTGGATTGGCAGCGAAGCCACCAGTATGACCATTTTGACCGCCTTTACGGCCGATCTGGGAATAAAACTCTTTACCGTACTTCGCACGGTTCGTCTGTGCAGCCTTGAGACCGCCAGCTTTAGTTCCTGACATTCTAATCTCACTTTCTGCCCACCATTTTCTAATTTTCTATAAACACCACCCTCTTCGCGCATCTATTTACGCAGGATGTTACTCACATTTTATCATACCGCTTCCGTTTTGTCAATAGTTTTTATGCAAAAATATGTTATAATTCCCTATTTTCCATTCAATCTTCCCTCGACTTTGTCAACACCCACTTTTTCGCACCATGTGGAAAAGCTCTCTTGACATTATTCATGCCATGATATACAATAGAGACAGTTTTAAGCATGCTACTGCGAGGATGCTTAAAACCACACCTACACTTATTATCGTTACCATTAAGGCGCTAGTCGGGCGTCTTTTTGTTTTTACTAATCACTTCCTAGAAGACTAATACCGCTAATCTTCCCTAGCTGCCTCCCCGCAGCACCACCCCTTCAGCCCCTGCAACACCTCTCGCCGCCCCACATGCTTTCAACCCCCATCCACCCCACGCATTTTGCATTCTAAGGCCATTTTTAAGCCCTTTAAGGCCTTTTATTGGCCAAACATGAGTATGAATACGTTTATGTATGAAATCGCCCAAAAACGTCTAAAAACGCCCTGATTTCAATCTTGCCCGAAAATTTCGATTTTTCATCTTGATTTTTTATAACCAATACGTTACAATAAGAACATACCTATGGGGTAGTAGCTCAGTTGTTTAGAGCACCGCCTTTGCAAGGCGGGGGTCCAGGGTTAGAGTCCCTGCTACTCCACCACGTTTCAATATAAATTGTGGGTACATTTCACAAACTACGGGGATATAGCTCAGCTGGTTAGAGCGCGTCACTGATAATGACGAGGTCTGTG
>CAYOSC010000031.1:0-8141 GCA_964406525.1 uncultured Candidatus Saccharibacteria bacterium
AGCAGGCGGCTCATAACCGCTTGGTCGTTGGTTCGAGCCCAACCGCCCCCACCAGAATCAGAAAAAGACCATTAGGTCTTATTTTTCTTTTATATATCCCTTCCACCACTCTGTAAACCCGTCTAGCGACTGGTAGGCCGCCAAGTCTTTATCCTCATCGGTCTTCAGGAAAGTCACCACTTCTCCATCCTGATACAAGACTACGGACGGGTAATACTGTAACTCATTCAACAATCCAGAATTTTTCACTTCCGAGAAGGCGATTTTTTCAAACCCGACTTGCTCCCTCTCGGTAAATTCCTTTACGATTTTCTCGAAATCTTCTGAAGCCCGACAATTCGGCTGATAGACCAAGAGCGCAAAAGATTTCTGATCCTCCGTTAGCTCTCGCAGCTCTGCTATATCTATAGACGCAATCTCGCCATTCCCATAATACTCCGAGCTTAGCTCGTAGCCTCTCGGCCAGAGCCAGACGCAAAGCCCTACTGCTACGGCGATCAACCCTACCGCTATCCCGCCCCCGATTAGCCATTTTTTCATTTCTTTACCTCGTTGAGGCTCGTGAAGTCTATCTCATGATACGGCACTTTCCAGAAATCATACGCCGTCTTGCCGTCGCGCGTGGTCTTCACTTGCACATTATGGTTGCCCTCGTAGTACCAGTATCCGCCCACATTGTAGATTTTATTAGCGTCCCAGCCCAGCTTCACGAGCATCTCTTTCATCGACCCAGCATAACCCGCCCCGCCGCACATCAAGAAAATATATTTATCCTTCGGGAAAAGATCTTCCAGAATCTGCATCGACTCGTTATAATTCGCCTTGTAATTTCCATCTTTGTCTTGCGTAAAAAGCGTCTTCCCAGTGTAGCTCTCGCCCACCTCCGCCGGCAAGTTCTGTACATTTACTAAATATGGATACGGCACTACCTCGAACCCTTCCACAAATCCCGACAAATACGAGTCTCCGCCAATCGCTTCATAATTTCCCGGGTCTTTCAACATCCGCATGTCGCGGTATACCGTATCATCACGCCCTAAGTATTTATCAATTGTCGCCTCATTAATATTCTTATCAATTCCGAATTGCTCCCCGCGCAGACCCCCGGCTTTTTCCGGAGCGGGCAGCGCAATCACCTCAGCTACCTCGTTAGAGTTGTCAATTCCCGGCCGCGTCACTACCGCCCAGACGATACTTGCCACCAGCATTAAACTTAGCGTCACCGCCAGAACCGACCCCAGACTCAGCTTCCGCGTACTCGATTTTTCCATAAACCTCCAATCTATACATATATAATATATGATAATCTCACCAAAAGCAATAAAAATAGACCTCCCGAAAAGGTCTTCTTTTTATAAAATGGTATGCCCGATAGGGTTCGAACCTACGACCTTTGGTTCCGGAAACCAACGCTCTATCCAGCTGAGCTACGGGCACATATATAATTATTATACCTCTTACAGTCCCATCTGTAAATCCCACCTCAATCCCCTCATAAAAATATCGATCCTCTATCCACCAACGCGCCTTCTAGCCACAACCTTCCCATTACCCAAACTTGCAAAAATGTTGATTTTGGGTAATGGAAAATCCACAGAAAAATCATAAAAATCAAATTAGCTAGAAATTGCCCACAATTACAAAACTCTTATGCTATAATAGGGAAAAGGTATGTATTTATAGTTTTTATGGACAACGACAAACAAAAATCCACTGAGAATAATTCTTCCGCGCGTCCGGGTATTTTCAGTACGCCAGATTTGACTGTCGACACCGAGAAGCTAGCCCAAGCCACCCCGTCTGCCGACGCCAACAAAGCTCGCATCGCTTCTGTTTTTGCCAATACCGACGCCACTCGTCAGGCCCAACAATCCGCCATCACCTCCGCCCCGCTCGAAGGAGATGTTATCATCAATAATGTTCCCAAGAAACGTCGCAAATGGCCGATTATTGTCTTGGCAGTAGCGGCTGTGTCGATTATCGCCCTAGCGGTAGGTCTAGCCATCACTAGCCAAACGAGCACGCAGTCTCCTAGTGCTAAAAGTGCCTTTCAAGAATATTATAAGCTTCTTACTGACGGTCCTGACGGTTACGATGGTGAGCGCCCAAATGGATGGTTCCTTTATGCCTTGCAAGACAACGACATGCTGGGTTACGCAGAGAAATTAGATTATGCTAATAAATTGTTACATTATGCTGACCTAGCCAATCAAAAAAATGACATCACTGCCTATAACATAGATCTACAAACAATTGTCTATACTATTCTTCCAGAGGTATTTTCCCAGAAGATTCTTGAGCGATATTCTAGTAGTGGAGCGCAATCGGCATTGCAATTTGTGAATGCGATTCGTAACGAAAACGATGACCCATCTAGTGCCCTAGGTGCTTTCAATAGTAGTTTTAACCGGTACGCTTTGGCTCAGCTTGATTTTTATGATTTTTATGACGGTTTTGGATGTATTAAAAATGGGGCAATAGATACGGATTGCGCTGAGCAGCACGAAGATAATCCGTCATGGTATCAGCTCCGCAAGAATGAGAGTACACGTTACAACTATGTTCTACGCCTGCTAGCGCAAGCCGAAGAAGAGTTTGCAAAACAAACCAATGAAGCGTCGAACACGATTGGAGGTAGAGATGAGTAAGGTTAAGAAGATAGTGGCCCTGAGTTGCATTAGCATTGGTATCATTAGCGTAATTTTATGTTCAATATTACATACCTCTCATGAAGCATATGCTGCAGATCAACAGCTTGAGTCGATTGGAAATTTGGTGAAAAAAGCGCAATACAATGGCCTAAAATCCATATGCTACAATAATAACGATGGTTTTATCCAGACTATACCCGGCGCCGACACGCAGTACCAAGCATTGCGTAATATCGTAGTACAAAAGAATCCTCAATACATCTTTTTGCCAGGCTATTCTACGGGTGTTAATGCTAATAATAAAGATGATGTAGATAGGAACTACAGGGGCTATCTTAGCGTCAACTGTAAGGAACTGCTTATTGGCAAAACAAACCTCAGAAGGCTAGATATCAAGCCGTTTAGTGGTATCGCTGATAAAGATAAAACCTATGATGTGACCACTATCGGCTATAAAGCCGTGCAATACAACCAAGACCAGCAAAGGCGGTGTTTCTCTCTATCGTATCAGGAATTAATAAATAACCAATACATTGAAGAAAGCACTACCAATACGCTATGTGTTCCAGTCATCAATGACGGTGATCAACTATTGTTAGACTGGGACGCGATTAATGCTGGCGAAATCACGGAATCAAGCTCTAGTAAAAAAGGTAACGGCGGCCTCTCAGTAGCCTATGATAGTGACGGTGGGCCGATTCACTTCAATGTTAAAGGTGTAAGAACAGGCGGATCACAACATATCTGCAATATATTTGAGTGTAATTCCTGGTCAGACTTCCAAAACGCATTGGATCGAGCCATCCAAGAGCTTAATGGCAAGAAAGATGGTCAAGGTACATCGTATTACAAAAATGTAAACAGTTTTGAGACCAATAGTGATAACGTTTCTGACCAGACGACGGCGTCTGTCAGCACTCTCGGCTATGAACTGGAGCCTAAAAATGTTGCGTCCCTCGCCGCATTGCGTACCTTTACAGGTAACCCCGAGGCGCAGTTCAGTGACTACGCATTTACGCCGACCGACTGGGCTTTTCTCTATCAGTACTACGTTAGTGCAATTGAAGATAGTGACAATAAAACGGCGCTGACCACAGATGTGAATAATTGTTCGGCGACCAAGCCAAGCAGCGGTTATGCGCTTACTAAAGATAATGGCAAAACTTGGTGCACTCTCGACGCAGACAAGATAGAGAGTATTAGTGGTGTATTTACTATCCGGAAAGACGATCGCTCACTAAAGGCTGGCAGTTTTGCAGATGTTATCAAAGCCATGATGGCGCTTGACTATAGCAAAGTAGACGAAGACAAACTCAATTCGTTAATAAACGGTAATGGCGATGGCTCCACGCCAGCTGACGGCGAAGGCGATGACGCTGCTGCATCATGCTTTACTGACGGTGATGCACTAGGCTGGATAATCTGTCCAGTACTCAAGATGGCTGGATCTGCCGCCGCAGCCACCTATGAAAACATTCTTACGAACTGGCTTAGAATGGATGTGACATTTTTCAGTACGAAAGGTGATAATTCAGGAACTTACACCGGATGGTCTCAATTTCGTGATTTAGCGAATATAGTTTTTGCCATTTTCTTTGTCGTTGTGATCCTCGCACAAGTTACAGGAATCGGAATTAGCAATTACAACATAAAGAAAATTCTGCCAAAACTAATTGTTGTCGTCATACTGGTCAACGCTTCATTTATCATCTGTCAGCTTGCTGTAGACTTATCGAATATTATAGGTGCTAGTGCTTATGATATGTTGATAAGTTTGCCGACAGGCAATGGAGAAGGCTTCGGCCTTGATAACTTAATTGGAGGTATGCTTGGCACAATTGGCACAGCGCTGATTGGCGGAACCGCTATTACGGCGGGGGTTGTCGCGGCAATATCTAATCCTGGTGCAGTTTTGATACCATTACTGTTAGCAATTTTATCTGCGCTGATCGGTCTTCTGTTCTTCTTTATTATTCTTGCTATCCGCAAAGCTGGTGTCATTGTGTTGGTCGTCTTGGCTCCGTTGGCTATTGTTTGTTATGCTCTGCCAAATACGAAATCGTTATTTGATAAATGGAAAAAACTTTTTTCAGCCCTATTGCTAGTATATCCCATTTGTTCAATCCTTATGGGCGGAGGTTACTTTGTGTCCAACCTTATGCTCAAAAGCTCAGATAATGGGTTCGTCGAGTCGCTGGTTGCTATGCTGCTTCAGATAATTCCTATTTTCTTTGTCCCCACTATTCTACGTAGTTCACTGGCGATTGCTGGTAATATCGGTGCCAAGATTTCCAGCTTTGGCACTCGTCTCAGCGGTCGTGCAACTGGCGCACTTCGCAGCTCGGACGCCGTACAACGCTTCAATACATCTATGAACTACTGGGGAGCCACAAAAGGTCAAAAAGCGGTTGGCGCTATAGGTCGAGGTGTTGGACGCATTCCAGGTGTTGGGAGAATTCAGCGTAGTAGACTTGGTAGAGCAATCAGCGCCGGACATAATCGCAATGTTGCTCGTTCTATGGTTAATTATGAAAAAATGCGGCTCGATGAAGGGAACAATCAGTTCATCGCGGAAAGTATGACGCCAGAATCTATCCAACAAGCCTTAGACACGCAGCAATTCGAGCAAGAGCAAAGGCTCATTAACAATGCCGCACAAAGTATCTCGGCGGGCAGCGCCTCTTATACTGACGCCTTAGGCAATTCGCAGAAAATTAACGTCAATGATCTTGCAAGCTCAAGTGTTCATAGTTTAAGCTCAGCTTTTCAATCCTTGCGTAGCCAATATGATGCCTCTGGAGGAACAGATCGTCAAATTGGCAACCAGATGAACGCTATCGCCAAGACCATGATCAGTCGATACGGAGACAAAGGCCGATCATTAGTAATGGAGAGTTTGAAAGGAGATGCCGATTCAACTGGCACCTTTAACCGCACTGCCTCGTTTAACTCCCTTAGCAACTATATCAGTCGTGATGAAAAATGGATGTCTGCACTCAAAAAAGAAGACCCAGGCGCCTTTGAAATGATTTCTGATGGCGCTAATGCAACAGGCGCTATGCGAAATCTGCAGGCCTATAATTCTGCTGGATCTTCAAAAGTTACTGCTAGCAGCGTTCCGAACCTTAGCGAGGACTTCTTTACAGGGTATGAAAAAGCTATTAATAACGCTAAACAGGCTGGTGTTTTCTCCACAAGCAGTGCTGCTAATACTCAACAAATAACAGATTTTGAGAAAATGGTTCAAAGTTTTGAGCAGGCAGCCGCTGACCCTATAATTTCACGCAGCATCAAAGATGGTGATTTGGCATACATTAATAACATCAATAAAGCCCTATATGAAGCTAAGCGTGACGGTTGGAAGTCGAATAATCCAGGTAAAACCGATGCTGACTATGCTGCGCAATTCGGCAATTATCGAGATATAGCAATCGGCCAAAGTGTCAAAATCAGCCATAAACAGATGCCAACAGGCTGGCATCGTGCTACCACTGCCGAAGCAATCACTCACGGTGCTAGAGTCGGATTTAGTGAAGGTGATTGGATCGATGGGTCTGGCAGTACTCCGACTCGCCTGAGCACGGCAGACCAAAAACGTGCAGAAGCTATCGAAGACTACAATATCAAAGCAGACCTAAATAACAATCCATAGCAGCAGTGCTTGCATATTTTAGGTATATGTCTTAAAATGCATACATGGTCGGTCACACTTTGGTGCCGAAGCACCTTGGTGAGGCAAAAACTTAGAGAGGTGGTGACTTCACATGGCGATATGTGAAGGCTGCGGAAAAGAAATCCGTTGGTACGAAAGCAATAACAGATGCCCAGAATGCTCCGCTGCATACGAGTACATGGTGGAACATCCTACCGATCGGATGAAGGAGCTTCTTGGCGACAATATAATCTTCTTCGAATATGAAGAAGATTTTCTCCCGCTAGTTGCAATCCAGAGACAAAAGATGGAAGGTAAAATCAGTGCTGCTGAGGCCAGCAAGAGAACGGACGCAGAGTGGGACAGAATTCGTAAGAAGCATAATCCCACGCCAGAGGAGTTTGAGGAGCGCCGTCGCGAGATTGTGGCGAAACGGAGTACTGCCACGCCTAGCGTCTACGACGACTTACTCAAGTAACTTATCGTCTCACGCTTAATCGCGTCTCGGTGCCTTGAAATTACATTCCGGTAGTTTCAGCGCAAGTTTGCGTTTTTCGTCCTCGTTTCGAATAGTACAGAGATTAAACCAGCTCCGTCTATTCACCCACAAAAGTCTATGGCCGCCCTGCTCTTACGAGCGGTCATTTTCTATGCTAGCCCACAAATATCCTCCTCTAGCCCCAGATGTGGTATAATTTCTCCATGACTAATTTTCTCTTTGTGGATGATAGTGGGTCCAAAGGCTGGGATATACCATACGCTCAAGATTTTGTGGACACGCCGCCAGTACGTTCTGACGATAACCGAAGCTTTTGGCAGAGCAACTACTTTGTTCTGGCCGGTATTCATATTGATAGCGAGACTATGGCGGAACTCAACTCTCTGATTAGCCAAAAGAAAATGGAACTTTTTGGCACTCGGTATGTGGAGCTACATTCGGTTGATTTGCGTTCCCCTCATTTGCAACGTCGGAAATATCTTAAGCCTTACGGTATTAAGTTAGAGAAACTCAGGGAGTTTATCGACGATTTCTGGTATCCACTGTTCGATCAGCACAAAATGCAGCTTGTCGCAATTGTGGTGGATAAGCGCTATTATAACAATGGTGAGCGAAGCCTTAGAAAACCACTCGAAATTGCAGCAGAAGCTTTATTCGAGCAAACAGAATCCCATCCCAACAAAAACTGCAAAATAGTCTTCGATCAGATGGATAGTCAAATTAAATCTTGCAGGCGAGATCAAGGGCGCATCATGCAAATTGCTAATATGCAAGTGGAGCTTGATGATGGTAAATATGGCAATAAGTTTCACCATACTTCGCTGGCTTTTGATAAATCTAGTAATTCTAATTTCTTGCAGCTAGCAGATATGGTTGCGTATAATACGTGGCGGCAATTTGTTGAGTACGGCAACGAATGGGAAGCGCACGTGGATGACCCAGATTCTCATAGAGTATTACCCATGTACCCATATTTTGAGAAAATAGCCGATGGGTTTTATTGCGATGGCGATAGCATTGTAAGCGGAGTCGGGCTAATTAAATTGCCAGACCCGTACAATGATTGTCCAGAATGCCGACATTGGAAAATCAGACATTAAAAAAACACCTACATTTCGCACGCAGATGTTCTTTTGAAGCAAGCCCCCTTTCGGGTTCCGTCATACGCTGAGAGGACGGCTTAGGTTTAAATAACCGGCCAGCTACTACCATTATAGCACAGATTTTGAATTTTCATACCATTTTCTTACCAAAATAGCAAAAATATATGTCATATGCATCATATTTCTATCCTCCATCCTCAAGTGCAACATGAGCAGAATGGTATTCGTATGGTGTA
>CAYOSC010000032.1:0-7289 GCA_964406525.1 uncultured Candidatus Saccharibacteria bacterium
TAAAGGTTATTCTTTTTATTTGTATTGTTTCTTTCCGGATTAGTTAATTAAACCTGGATGGCCGGTTCGTTATGATGGATGGCAGGTTTACTATGATGTTTTACGCTGGCGATAATCTCGGATAGCGGCGGCGAGCGCTTCATGGCCGAGCACGGAACAGTGAAACTTATGCGGCGGTAGACCGCCGAGGTAGTCAGCGATTTCCTCGGGGCCAATCGTGAGGGCGGAGTTGAGCGTGCGGCCTTTGGCAAGTTCGGAAAGGGCTGAAGTAGAAGCGATCGCGCTGGCGCAGCCGTAAGTTTTCCATTTAACATCTGTGATGACATCGTTTTTGATCTGGAGGAACATTTTCATCTGGTCGCCACAGACCGGATTGCCGACTGTGCCTACAGCGTCGTGCGGATATTTTGCCTCGTCACCCATGAGGAAGTTGTGCGGATTTAGAAAATGCTCTTTGACAATTTCAGAATAAACCCAGGGGGCGGAGCCAGAAGCGGCGTCAGACTGAGCTGCCGGCTGGCAACTCGGTGCGTCGGGGATATTAGCAGGCTGAGTAGGTTTAGCTAAGTGGAGGTCTGGAGTAGAAGCTTTCATAGAATTTACGGTTCCTTAATTTTAATAGTACTGATTCCTTGCAGGCGCTGAATGATGCCGGGCAAGACTGCCATGACGGCGTCGATGTCTGCCGGCGTAGTCTCGAGCCCGAGCGAGAAGCGAATACTACTATGGGCGACTTCGGCGTCGTTTTTGACGGCCATGAGGACATGGCTGGGCTGAATATCGCCGGCTGCGCAAGCGGAGCCGGTAGAGACGGCAATGTCAGCCGCATCGAGATAGAGCTGGATCGATTCGCCTTCGGCTGCCTGAAAACTGACATTGAGGATATTCGGCAAGCAGCCAGTGGCGGGAGTGTTGACGCTGTTGTAGGGGATCTCAGCAAGGATACGCTGGCGGAGCTGATCGCGCAAAGGTTGCACTTTTTCCAAATATTGGCGGTCACTCTCATGATCATAGCACCATTTAGCCGCTTCGCCGAAGCCGGCGATGGCTAGCACATTGCTGGTGCCAGCACGGAGTTTCTTTTCTTGATGACCGCCATAGATTAAGGGTGCCAACTTGCAGCCCTTGCGTAGATATATTATACCTACGCCGAGTGGACCGCCAACCTTGTGCGCGCTAGCAGTGAGATAATCGACACCGAGAGCTTTGACATCTACACGAACCTTGCCGAGAGCTTGAGTAGCATCAGTATGGACAGGAATGTTGTATTTTTTACAACGTTTTACAATCTCGGCGATTGATTCGAGCGTGCCTAGCTCATTATTGGCTAGCATGATGGAAGCCAGACTGATATCAGTCGGGACGTCAGCTGGATTGACACGACCATCTTGGTCGACCTTAATAACTTCTAACTTCTTAGCACGAGCTCTGGCAGCGTTAAGAACGGAGGGATGCTCGATACTACTGACAGCGATCGACTGGCCAGTGTAAGTATTAATAATAGTGTTATTTGACTCACTGCCACCCGAAGTAAAAATAATTTCGGAAGGGTCGGCGTTGATGAGGCGGGCAATGTTAGCACGTGCTTCTTCAATAATATAGGATGCATGCTGGCCAGGAGTGTGAAGCGCGGATGCATTACCGAGCTCGAGATCGAGTAGTTCCTTCATGCGCTCGCAGACGGAAGGTAGGAGCGGACTAGTAGCGGCGTGGTCGAGATAAATCATAACTTTGTATACTCGACAATCTCGTAGGAAATATTATCTTGTTGACCAGTTTGTAGGACCTTAAGCGAATATTGCGACTTGTCAAACTCCGGGAAGAAAACGTCGGCTGGCTGCGTGGCGGCAACTTCGGTAAGAAAAAGTTTATCGGCACGGTCGAGATATTGCGCGTAGAGACTGGCGCCGCCAAGGATATATTTCGGGCCGGGAGTCTCGACGAGATATCGATCCAGCTCAGTCAGGTCGTGGCAGACGATTACGTCGGCAGGAAAATCATCACGATGGGAGAGGACGACATTTTGGCGCTTCGGGAGCGGGCGACCGATCGAGGTGTAAGTTTTACTACCCATGATGACAGGATGACCGGTGGTGCTCTGGCGGAAGAAGGTCATATCTTCCTTGATGTGCCAGAGGAGCTGGCCCCGAGATCCAAGACCGAAATCTTTGCTGATACAGGCGATGAGGTAGAGATCTTTCATGACAATAATTCCTATTCAATCTTAAGAATTTTAGCAGTGCCAGGCTCGAGATGGAGTAAGCGTTGATTGCGCGATCCGCGGAATTTCAGAGTGAGGTCGCGCTCGGCGAGGATGAAGGGGTCGTCGATGAGAGCGTCGAGTGACTGGAGGAAGGCGACAGCGTCGTCGCCCATTTCCAGGATTTGCTCGTAGGTAAAGCCGGAGAAGGACCAGATGTTCCAGCCCATTTCTGCGCGGCACCAATCGGCGATTTCCTTGCAAGCGAGAGGCTGCGCGAAGGGCTCACCACCGCAGAAGGTGATACCAGATTGACCTTTAAATTCCTTGAGGCGAGCTTCAACGTCGGCGACGTCGACTAGCATGCCACCGTCAAAAGACCAAGTCTCGGGATTCTGACAGCCGGGGCAATGGTTCGGGCAACCTTGGGTCCAGAGTACGGCGCGGAGACCGTACCCATTGACGATGTTGTCATGTTCTAGAGGACCCGAGAGGCGGATTTGCATTATTTCTTCCCCGTCATAGCGGCTTGCTCGGACTTCGCAGCTTCGCGAGCGGCTTTTTCTTCGCAACTGTAGACGCCAGTGACATTGTGCTTGACGCGATCATGCTCTTCGGCCTTTTTGCCATCGTTCCAGCGCTCGAGGCTACCGACGAGATAACCGGTGATGCGGCGGAGACGCTCAAACGGTACGTCGCCTTCGCTCTCGAGGCGGCCACAAGCCGGGCAGCGGTCACCCTTGATGATACCAGAGAAACCACAGACTGGGTCGCGATCGACTGGGTGATTGACCGAGCCGTAGCCGATACCACATTCTTTCATTTTGCGAATCACGGCTTCGAAGGCTTCGATATTCTGAGTCGGGTCGCCATCGAGCTCGATGTAGGTAATATGACCAGCATTACAGAGAGCGTGGTAAGGAGCCTCGATCTCGATCTTGTCGAAAGCAGAGATCGGATAGTAGACCGGGACGTGGAAGCTATTGGTGTAGTAGTCGCGATCGGTGACACCCTTGATCTTACCATATTCTTTGCGGTCAATCTTGGTGAAGCGACCAGCAATACCTTCGGCTGGGGTAGCAAGTAGAGAGAAGTTCTGCTTATATTTCTTAGCGTAGCCATCACAACGCTCGCGCATGTGGGTAATGACGTCGAGACCAAGCTCGCGAGATTCTTCATCTTCACCGTGGTGCTTGCCGGTCATCGCGACGAGCATTTCGGCAAGGCCAATGAAGCCAATGCTGAGGGTACCGTGCTTGATGACGTCGCGGAGAGTATCGTTTGGTCCGAGCTTCTCGCTACCGAACCAGTTGCCTTGCCCCATCAAGAATGGGAAGTTGCGAACGTGCTGATTGGCCTGGAACTCAAACCGTTCAAGTAGTTCATCAGCAATGAGATCCATTTTCTCATCTAACTCCTTGTAGAAGCCGGACCAGTCAGCTTCTTTGCGCTCACCGAGAGCGATGCCATGTTTGATGCCGAGGCGGACAAGGTTTACCGTGGTGAAACTACAGTTACCACGACCAGTGGTGATGTTATTCGACTCTGGGAAGACGCTGCTACGGACGCGAGTGCGGCAACCCATAGTGGCCACTTCGGTGCGATAATCCCCAGGGATATAGCCTTCGAGATTGAATGGAGCGTCAATGAAGACGAAGTTTGGGAAGAGACGCTTGGCGGAAACTTCCATACTACGTTTGAAGAGATCGTAATTTGGATCGGTAGGATTATAATTAAGACCTTCTTTAACCTTGAAGATTGAGATCGGGAAGATTGGGGTCTCACCGTGGCCCAGACCAGCTTCTGTAGCGTCGAGCAAGGCCTTTGAGGCGAGGCGACCGGCTTCGCTAGTATCAGTACCAAAGTTGATTGAAGTGAAGGGGACTTGAGCACCGGCGCGAGAGTGCATAGTATTGAGGTTGTGAATGAAGCCCTCCATGGCTTGGAAAGTCTGTTTCTCGACGTCTTCGTTAGCATCCTTAATGACGGCTTCGGGGACGCCTAGCTCGAGAAGCTTAGACTCATCTTGCTTGTATTCGACATTTTCGGGGATTTCGATATTGAGAGCGTTGCCGGTGAAATCGCCGTACTTCTTCAGATTGCGACGGAGTGCCTTGCGATAGCTCTTGTTCACGCCAGGAGCCATCGCGTAATCGAAGTTCGGAATCGACTGGCCGCCGTGCTGCTCGTTCTGATTGGCCTGGAGAATAATTGCAGCAAGTGCAGCATAGCTGCCAATCGAATTCGGAGTGCGGAGGTGGCCGTGGCCGGTGTTAAAACCGCCGTTGGCGAAAAGCTGAAGCGGGTCAGTCTGGCAGCAGGTGAGGGTACCGGTAGCGTAAAAATCGAGATCGTGAATGTGAATGTCACCATTGTCATGAGCGGCGGAGAACTCTGGACGCATCAAGATAGTCTTTGCGAAGACCTTCGAACCCTCGGCGCCGAACTGGAGCATCTTGCCCATGGCGGAATTACCATCGACGTTGGCGTTACCGCGCTTGACATCGGAGTCTTCGGAAGCATCAGCGACGGCGATAGTCTTGTAGATGTTCATGAGGTTGCTCTTAGCCTCGCGAGTGCGGTTGCGCTCCTGACGATAAGTAATATATTGCTTCGCGGTGCGCTTGAAGGCAGACTCCATCAAAACTTGCTCGACGATATCCTGGATCTGCTCGACACTCGGGGTGCGTTGCTTGATCGTCTCCTCGGCGACGCGAACGACTTTTTCCGAAAGTTGCTTAGCGCGGTCATGCTTGAATTCTTCGGTGACAAGACCAGCCTTAGCAATCGCCTCGGTGATTTTCTCGGGGTCGAAGCTTACGATTTCACCATCTCTCTTTACGATCTTTTTGAACATAAAAAATATACCTCCTGTTACAATCTGTCTGTAACGTTGTTTGTTTTTAAGTACCTAATTAAATTTTATATCACCTGACACCATATTTAGTGTCTTATAACCATTTTAAGACACTAGATGTGGGGTGTCAATAATAAATTTATGTTAAATCGACATTTCCTGAATCTCTGTTGCATTGAGGTGGGGCTGTGGAAAAGTGGAAGAAAATACGTCTTTTTTGATGTTTGATCGAGGTGCTAGATTCTAGTATTAAGGCTAGATGTGAAAAATGTGTGAGAAATTTGTTGCGCCGCGGAATTGTGTGGTGCAATAGAAGTGTTCGAAGCTTTATGAAATTTACGTTGTGCGATTTTTTAGGAGTTTAGCGTGAAGCTTTGATTACTTGTGCGCTGGAAACGGCACCGCAGGTAATCGCACAAGTCCAGCTCATAGCTAAACTTGCCAACGGTTATAAGGCTTCGAACACCTCTGCGGTGTCGTTTTTATTTTTGCGTTGCTAAAATCGATGTCCGGAGGTGTTAGATTTATATAACCAAATTGGATGGCTTTTGCTAGGGCTATCTCAGTACATTCTCGACTCTACATTTTTGCTAACTTGGCTAAATGTTTTAAAGTCGATTAATAATTCTTCTAACGAAGTTCGGTGACGCTCTCGTCATCTCGAGTTAAGTGACTCTACTCCAGATACTTATTACGAGAATCCGACCCGCGTCAGCCGGGAAACAACTTCTTATAGAAGAATTACTTAATCGACTGTGGTCTAGTTTTAATAAGCTGATTCAGTTTAGCAAAAATGTAGAGTCGAGAAGCAATACTAATTTTTGCATGGACAAAAAGGACGAGTGGATTCTCCTAGGTTATACTATGCAAAATATGTAGTACATATAAATAATATATGTAGATAATTCTTAGCAAAGCCTCCATCCAAAAGGAGGGCGATCATGCACTACAAGAAACGTAAACTTCATAAGCTACATAGTATTCCAATAGGCTTATGTAATAAAGAAAATCATAAAAGATTGTATTTAGTTTCTTATAGTATTCCTCTAAGTTGTATGGTCGTTCTCCTTTTGACTGGAATAATGGCGATTAATCCTTCGCTATCACTCAAGACTAGTGCGGTAACTATTCAGGATGAGTGGGTGGTGAAGGAAAATAATTCTAGATCTGATTCTTCTACTGATGTTGCTGACGATACTGATCCGGTAGATGATAGCTTTGGTGGGTTCGGTGGAGATGAGGTAGAATTATCACAAGAAGATATTGATGCTGGGATTGCTCCGATGTCGCTTATTCCCTCTCCCACTCTCGCTATTACAGTAAGTAACACCGGGCAAGAAATTAATG
The DNA here is from genome assembly GCA_964406525.1 of uncultured Candidatus Saccharibacteria bacterium. Classification (GTDB taxonomy): domain Bacteria; phylum Patescibacteriota; class Saccharimonadia; order Saccharimonadales; family Saccharimonadaceae; genus Nanosyncoccus. The sequence continues at coordinate 6,405 of CAYOSC010000032.1, forward strand.
CAGCACAGGGCGGTAATACCGTTTATGGTAGTTACAATGTCGGTATGACCGGCAGTAACGTCAAGGGTTATACATTGAGCATTAAAGCCAACTCTACTAATCTTACTATGCCAAGCGGAGCAAGCAGCAGTACTTCTACTATTAGTGGGGCAGGTGGTAAGACTGGTGATAGTATGACGGCTAATACTTGGGGATATAAGCTTACAGAAACTAGTACAGCAGAGTCTAGTTATGGTACGCTTAACTATGCTAGCCTACCTACTACATTTACACAAATCGCTAATGGTACAGTAGCTTCTCCGTATAACTTGTCTACTAATAAGAAGTTAGTCTTTGCAGCTAAGTTCGGTGACAACGCTACGCCCGGTAAGTATACTGGTAGTATTACGTTAAGTTTATCTGCTACTCCTGCGCAAACTGGTCAGTTGTGGTCTAATGGCACACCATCCTACATCACAGATATGCAAGATATTAGCTCTGGGTTCTGCAAGGATAATAGTAATATCCCAACTGGCACTACTATTACCTTAATAGATAAAAGAACTAATGGTGGTAGTATACCTTATAAAATTATCAAGCTTAAAGACGGTCAGTGTTGGATGCAAGAGAATCTCAAACTAGGTGGTAGCTCCGCGATGAATCTTACTTCAAGTGATACTGATTTAGCTTCTGGTACTAGTTCATGGACTCTCCCAGCTAGTAGTGATTCTTCCTGGAGTAATAGTAATACGTTAGCGCAAATCCGTGTAGGTAAAAGCGGAATGACAGTCAACAGTAGCTATCCTGGTGATGGTAAAGGTTGGCAGTCTAACTACGGTAATTACTATTCATGGAACTAGTTAACCGCGACCCCTGTATAAAGTTTAAGGCTAAAGCCCGATGTTA
>CAYOSC010000033.1:0-6321 GCA_964406525.1 uncultured Candidatus Saccharibacteria bacterium
GTATGCAAGTTTTCCAAACTTGAGATGAGGTTTCGACTACCTCCACTCGCACCATACGAAAAACGACCCAATATGGGTCAATTTTTGTATGGTCTAGGCTAGTGAAACAACACTGGTTTCGAAATGTCGAGGATAGCGAATAGAGAAAACGCTAGCGCTTTCTCTTGAGCGACGCAGACAGAGAGTGATTTGCATGGCAAATCATGAGCTACCTCCACTCGCACCAATAAAATAACATCACGCTTGCGTGGTGGTATTTTATTGTTACTTATTTGACACCTCCTCAATTCGGTGATATAATTTCTGCAATAGGCCTCCCTAAGCACTTTACGATAGTCGATTTTATCCAAAGTCTCGGGCGCCTAAAATTTATCAATCTTCTTGAGGTGGTTCTATGAGTAAAAGCAAAAAGCCTTCCCGCATCCCGTCTCCTCTCCGCGAACGTTCCGGCGGTCTGCTCTGCTGGACGCGCGTTCGCGCTGACACCTGGCTCAGCCTGGTCGTCTTCCTCTGTTTGGTCGAGATCCTCACCATGCTTATCCTCCTCCTCTCCGACCCCTATCAATCTTACGCTCTGCAGGCCCCTGCTATCCTCTGTGGCGCGAAAGCTGCCGACGGATTCTTCTTTCTCATGCTCTGTTTTATTACTTCCTGTCAGCAGTACGGCTACGACCAACTCACGCCCAGCACCCACCCTCTACATCGCATAGCGATCAATATTGCCACTTCCCTAGAGCACCACCTGAAAGCCTGGGCCGGCGTCCTGTCCATAGCACTCATCGCTATCCCTACGGCTTTATTCACGGCGGCGATTTGCCTCGGCCCGTTCGTCGCCCCGAGCATCTTAGTCTCGAGGTTCTTTACCAGTATCGAAGCCGCTCTCCTGATCGTGTTTTATCTGCAGCAAATTATCGATTGGGCAAACTACCGCCGTCTCTTCCGGCCGCAACGGCCAGGGAAGACCTTCCGAGACTATGTTCGGACTCTCGACTATCCTGCCTAATGTGGATCCCAGGCATTTTACTTCCGCAGCGAGAAGCATCGTCCTAGGATTCGCCCCATCCGCTCCAGGCGCCCCACGGGGCGTCTTTTGCCAAGATATTAGCTACATATCATGAAAACTGAACCACAAATCCCTAGCTACATCATCAGATTATGTCATAATGCTTGTGCATCCTTGCAAAAAGCATAAATACACTTGACATTTTTAATATTGTGTGCTACAATGAAAGCAATGAATGTCGGCGAATTCTATTCGCTCTCATTCACGCAAATTTTCCAATTAGGAGGTTCTTATTATGGCTAACAAGATGAGTCGTGAAGAGAAAAGAGCAATGAACGCCGCCGCCAAAAAGGCAGAGAAAGACGCCAGAGAGCGGCGGAAAAGCTCGCAAAATCCGGACACCTCTGCCCCCGACGACGAGTTCAGCAATCCCGCACCCGATCCCAATGACGTCCTCAACCAGAACGGCGTTCCCGATGTCGACGATCCGCCCGCTGCGGATTTCCCCGCACCCAATGCTCCTGACGCTGCGCCCGAAAGCGACGGTGGCCAGGTCGTGAAGATCACCACACCTGTTTTCCCGTTCCCGGAGCGGAATGTCTATCTCTGGATTTTCGTCAAGAAGGGAGACCCCAATGACAAGTCCGAGCTGCCGCCCCATCTCAAAAGGAAAAAGGATGGTAGCCTGTTCGTGCTTCAGGACTTCTGGACTTTCTTCAATAACACCGAGACGATGCTCCAACGGGCCGGCGACGATGGTTCCTGGATCGACTATCTTATCGGTCTGGAAAAGATGGGGAATCTGGAAGTGGACGTCAAATACGTCAACGCCAAAGGTGATCCGATTTACGACCTCGAGGTCCCGCCGGAAGTCGCTGACGTTAACAAGGAAGATTTCTGGCGTCTGGTTTCTCTGGCTCAGGGAAAGTATGTCAGCCCCACGATTGACAAGGCCAACCTGCTTATCGCCAGTAGCAATCCCGATCAGTTCGAGGCGGCCATTAACCAGATGAGCGATGCAGAGTTGAGCAGCTATACTGCCAGCATGAAGCAGGTCATGAAGTTTGCCAGTCAGGATTCTGACTCCGGTAAGCCCACTCAGCCTTCTCCTCAGCCCTCCCCTACGGAGGACCCCCCTACTCAGCCGTAGCCGTCAGGCTCGGCCACAAACGAAAGGGGGGTGACAAGCTATTAAGACCCTCCTTCGTTCGCCGCCCCGGTATTACTGGGGCGGTTTTTCTTTTACCATAATCATCATGAAAATGCTAATGTTATAAAATAAAACATAACCGAAATACCAATTAAAGTCAACTACTATACGTCGCCAAAAAGCCCCAAAAATCGTAGTCAATTCGACCATCCTACCTCTGTAGAATACCGTAAACTTTATCACCTTTACCAAATATGCTAATTTTCCTAATTTACACTTGACTTTTTTAATAATGTGTGCTACAATGGAAGCAGTCTGGAAAGATTGTGGGAGCAATACTCGCCAGAGGTCCATTTACAACCGAATCATCTCAGATACAATGTTTTTGTATCTGGTGTATATATAATGTCAAAATGCTTAACCTATGTTATTCGCCCTTGCGGCGCCAACTCCGTTTAATCAAGAACGGGGCTGGTACCCCCTGTTCTTGTTTTTAAATAGAAAATAAATCCTACAGTACAGGAGGGAATAATTATGACAACAGGTTGGATCTATCAGCTCAGCCCTTTGCACTGGGTGGCCATCGTGGCTTCGCTCGGCGCATGGGTAGCGGCAATCGTGCTCATCGCACGCTGGTTTAGTAGCTGCAGAGACAGGTCATTCTATACTGCTGACGGAGCGGCTTACGCCGATTACAACATCAGTAAGCGGAAGACGGCGGCGGTCATCTTGACCATCGTAGCCATTGTGCTTATGCTCATCACGTTCGTCTTCTTCTGGTTCTATCCGCCCTCGCCCAGCAGCACCCCGGCCGATGACCCGCTCAAACCGAGCGTCACTGCTACCGAGGATGGTACTGGCGAGCCGAGCGTTGAGAATCTCAGCGCTGAGACTAAAGACACTCAGGACGAGGTCAAAGACACGAAACAGTCCGAGGCCGATAGTGTCAATAGTCAGGCCCTTGCCGATGAAGCTGCGGCGGTTGCCCATAATTTTGGGAACAACACGTCCGACTTTCTGACCGGTGAGACCAAGGGCTATTATGTACCCGCCGTCAACCCGACCGAAGACGAAATCACCGAGTATCTCAAAGATTTCGATCTTGAGGTTGGCTACGACCACTCCCTGAATGAGCAGCGATCTGCTCGTATCCAGGCTGCTGCGCAGTTTAGCGGCAAGTATACTGACCCTGTGAACTTCCCCGTCCCCGAGGAATACCGCACCGGTTTCCGTAAGGCTGCGGAAGGCAAGCTGAGTCAGGAAGAGCTCGACGCTCTGGTCAAGAAGTTCCGACATTGGCTGGTTCAGGAAATGATTTCCAATCCGCCTTACGGTGAGATGGTCCTGCAGACCCTGAACAAGCTCGAGCGGGTTACGAAGAACAATTCGTGGATTCCGCAGAACGAAGCCGTTATCGACGCGTTCTATGCCGGCACTTATCAGCAACCGCAGGTCGGTGATAAGAATTATGCCAAGCTCATGAAAATTGAGCTCAACGCTATTCCTACCGACCCGAATATCAAAGGTCTGGACTATCTGCTCCAGCAAGCAGATGAGACCCATTTCAAGCCTCGGGTATCCTGGGCTAGGCTCATGGCGCGTACTGGCATTCTGATCGACACCTATTTTGATGTCGAAGGCTATGTTCAGTATGAGACTAGGTGCAATTGGCACTTGCCTGATTATAAGAACAATAATCAGGTTCGCATGAAGGAAGCCCCCTATCAGGTAGATGAGCCGGCGATACTGTTCGCTTATCATCATACTACTGGGGAACAGGCTGAGTTCGGCACAGGTGAATTTGGCGTAGTCGAAGACGACGCTCGTACCGAGCTCTATGCGGCGAAGAAGGCGCCCAGGGAGGATCCTTCTACACCGCCGGATTCTACGCCGAAACCTGGCGTGACTCCGACGCCTCCTCCCGATCATACTCCTACACCGACTCCTACCCCCACCCCGACTCCGACACCCACTCCTACCCCGACGCCCACGCCTACGCCGAGCCCGACACCTGGCAAAGACCCCAGCAAAGATCCTGCGAACCAGGGTAACGCCCCGATTGGTGGCGGTTCCAACTCGGATCCGACTAACCCGGGCGAAACGCAGCCTACCAAACCACCGGCTATTTCTACGCCTGGTCAGGGAGGCAAGGACCCCATGGTAGACACTACTGGCGGCGGCCAGCACAATAGTACAGGTACGGGAGGGAATCCCAACTCCGTTACGAACCCCAATGGTAATACAATTAACGGAGATCATCCCGGGCAACAGCCGGACGCCGCGGCTAGCGGTAGCACACCTGTCACGGGCACCGATAATGGTACTGGACAGGGGACGACCGCCAATACGAACCCCAGTGGGGCGACCGACGGCGCTATTAAGAGACCTGACTAGCGGGCCCACAAGATTTTAGATAGAGCGTTTTGACACGCTTCTCATATAGATTATGGGACGTACCTTTTCCCGGGGGCATTTGCTCCCGGGAATTACCCATGATAACCTCAGAATTGTGTTTGAGATGATTCGGCTGTAAGAATTCGATGGAGTTTAACAATTTGGACCAGTAATACTAACTTTAATTTTTTACTAAGCATTATTAATAATCTTTTTGAGAGGAGATTTATTATGAATAAAGTAATTAAAAGCACGCTCGCTGTGGCTGCTAGTGCAGTTACTTTAGCGAGTACAGCTGCTCCGTCGCTCGTATTTGCTTACGGCGACAATAGTAAGACCGGGACTCGTCCAGGCTACACTATCCAACAAATCAATGACGGCGTCCTAGGTGACAGCATCATCTTCAACTCTATCATTCCTGATAGTAGCACTGATGATCCAATGCTTAACCCTGTCATTGGTGATGAGCGTAACTTCGTTGGCGCTCGCGAGAACACTGGCATCAACGCTGGTGTCGAGAATGTTTGGGACGATCAGATTACCGTCGAGAACGGTAAGACTTATCTTGTCCGTCTTTACGTTCACAACAACAGCCCATTGGGTGAAGGCGCAATTGCTGAAGATGTGAATGTTGGTTTTGCTCTTCCAGAGCTCAACACTTACGCTAAGCAGCACCAGATTAACGGTTTTATCAACGCCCCAACCGCTGATATTACCGAGTACTGGGACTACGTTAACTTTGTAAGCGACACCGCTTTCAAGCTGACTTACGTTCCTGGCTCCGCTAAGATTGAGAACAACTCTTACGCATCTTTGCCAAATGGCGGTGCTAAGCAGCTTTCTGATGACATCATCTACGGTGAGAACTATAGTGGTGGCGTCAAAATTGGTTACGAAGAAGCTACTGATGGTAAAATCCCTGGCTGTTTCCAATATGCCAGCTACATTACCATTGAAGTGAAGGCTGAGTACCCAGATTACATCATCAATAAGCAAGCTCGTGTTGTCGGCACCAAAGAATGGTCTCATGAGATCAATGCTAAGGTTGGCGACAAGGTCGAGTTCGAAATCGAGTATCAGAATAATGATGACGAGAAGCGCACTCAGAATAACGTGTTTATTCGTGACATCTTGCCGGCTAACTTGCGTTACATCGCTGGTTCTACCGTTCTTTACAACGCAGACCACGAAGCTGGTATGACCGTCGATTCCGACGAGCTTACCACCACCGGTATCAATATCGGTAATTACACCGCAGGTTCTAACGCGTTCATTCGCTTCACTGTTGAAGTTATTGATGAGAGCCTCGAATGTGGTTCCAACGCGCTTGTGAACTGGGCAAAGGGTACCATCAATGATGAAGCTCTTAGCGATTACGCTACCGTCATGACCAACAAGGTCTGTGAAGAACCAACTCCAGAACTCCCAAAGACTGGTCCAGAAACTGTCACTGGCGCTATTGTTACAGCTGGTACTGTTGTAACTGTTGCTGGCTACTACATTGCTAGCCGCCGCAGCTTGCGCTAATCGATGTTTGTAGATTTAGGCTGGGTTCGCCTAGCCTAAATCTCGGATCGGTTCAATTGATCGCTCCATAAGCGTAAAAAGACCCCTCATACGAGGGGTCTTTTTGGAGCTGTTCTCATCCTCCAGCAGCCGTCTGCAGAGCAATACCCCGCTTGCCAGAATCCCCTCTGTCAAGTATAATACTAGTATAACTCTGGGGGCGTAGCTCAGGGGTTAGAGCAGGCGGCTCATAACCGCTTGGTCGTTG
>CAYOSC010000034.1:0-5315 GCA_964406525.1 uncultured Candidatus Saccharibacteria bacterium
AAGCAATACCTAGCGGGTTTACCATCCAGAGCGCTACGCCGATGAGCGCGATTCGCTGGTTTTGCCACCGCTTCAGTAAGATATACATCATCACGCCTACTAATAAATCGCAAATCACATTTGGTATTAAAATCGCCGCATAACTCACTCCAAAAATTTTCATCATCAAAGCTATGAAGCCTGTGTAAGTTGTTAAATAAGGGAAGAACCCTTCATAGATTCCTAAGCTTGGTGTCGTAATCTTACCATCCGCCAAAATCTCTTGCGCCAAATACCAGTGTATTCCAGTATCTGACCCTTCTCCCGTCGGCATATAGTTATTGCTAAACTTTAGAAAAACCAATCGTGCCACCACTCCAAATAGTATACTGAGTATACATATAATCTCTAGCGTTACAAGTCGTCTGCGATCATTTAAGAATCTTACATAAACATAATACCCACCAATCAGCAATAATGCAGCGAAGAATGTTATTATTAGTAACCACATTGGCATCTGCGGCCCGCGATTTATACATAAAAACGCTACCCATGTTGCCAAAAGTAGTGCTATCACCATTACCGCCATGTACCCAATTCGTGCTAATTTCGGGGGAAACTTACCTCCACGATGCAATGCTTTTTGTGTCATCTCTTCCTCTCCTCCAAAAACAACTTCCTCGTCACAAAGTTAAACACCATCACAATCGCTGTCGTAATCACTTTCGCCAGCATATCATTCATGCTTAGTATATTAATAAATAGTGCTAGCAACAGTTCAGAAATCCCCAGACCTATCGCACTCAATATGAAAAACTCTGTCACTAGGCGCCTGCGCGTCTTATTCTTCGTCGTGTCAAACACCCACTTCGTATTCGAGTAATAGTTAAACAGAGTCGAGACTAGGAAAGAAAATATCTGCGCAATCAACGGATCCATCTGCACCAAATACACCAAAACATAGAAAATCGCCCAGTCAATCGCCGTCGCAATTACTCCCGTGATCACGAACTTCGCCATCTGCCGCAAAATCTTCTCATATTTAGTCAAATGCAAAACTTTACACCACCAGATTACAAACTTATCTACCCAGTCTTGTTTTTTCTCCACCTCGAGCTCTTTTACCATGCCTACATTATAGCTTAAAACCCATCTTTTATCAAACTCGCGCCCCAAACTCTATCTTATGTTATAATCAAAATATGACGCCCAAACTTTCTATTCTTGTCCCAGTTTACAACGTTGAGCAATATCTCGCTCAGGCGCTTTCCAGCCTCGTCAGCCAGACTCTTCGCGATCTCGAGATTATCTGTATCAATGATGGCTCCACTGACGGCTCTCTTGCCATCATGCAGCGCTTCGCTAAAAAAGATTCTCGCATTTCTATCATCGATAAGAAAAATACCGGTTACGGCGACAGCATGAACCTCGGCCTCAAACGCGCCAAAGGGGAATTTATCGGTATTCTCGAGCCAGACGACTGGGTCGAGCCTGATGCTTTTGCTACGATGTATCATGCCGCCGTCAAAAACAAAGCTGACGTCGTTAAGTGCAATTATTATCGCTGCCGCACCAACCCTAAGACCAAGCTCACTCTTAATGACCGTGTTACCGAGATTGATGAGCAGACCGTTGTCACTCCCAAGAAATACCGTGCTGTTTTTCAATTCGCCCCGGCTATTTGGTCAGCTATCTATCGTCGCGAGTTTCTCGTCAAGAACAAGATCAACTTCCTACCTACTCCCGGCGCCTCTTATCAAGATCTCAGCTTTAGTTTCAAAGTCTGGACTCTCGCTTCTAAAGTCGTCCTCCTACCCGACGCTTTCGTCCACTATCGCGTAGATAATGCTGATTCTTCCGTCAATAACCCTGGCAAAGTTAATTGCGTTGTCGACGAGTATAATGAGATTGAGACTTTTCTCTGTGAGCGGGGAATCTTCGCCGATTTTGGCGAGACGATGGACGCCGCGAAGTTTCGTAACTATCACTGGAACTTCCAACGTCTTGATCGTAAACTTGCTAAAGACTTTTATCAAACTTGGCGCCAAGACCTCCTCTCTGCCAGGGAAGAAGGGCTTCTCCAGCCGCAGGATTTTAATAAAAAAGATTGGCTCGCCCTCAATACCATTATCAAGCACCCGCATATCGCCTATCGCATTCTCCGGATGCGCGCCTGGCTCAAACGCCACCGATAAAAATAAGCCGCCTACTTTTCAGTAAACGGCTCTTGACTCTAATTAAGAGTCATGTTTTCAATGAGGTTTTTCAGTACTTGTGCAACTTGTGCTCTAGTAGCCTGTTCTTTCGGCCCTAAGCGTCCGTCGCCATACCCGCTAACGAGCTTATTTTCTACTGCCCAGCGTATTGCGTCTTGTGCGTAGCTACTAATCTGTCCAGCATCGGTATACTGCACTAAACTGTCGGTAGCCTTAGGTGATCCCATGTATCTCCAGAGCATCGTTACGAGCTGCTCGCGCGTGATATTGCTAGCCGGGTTAGTCCCATCGCTAATACCGCGCTTGGCCGCCCATTCTACACTCTTCGCATACCAAGTCGATCCGCCCGTCGTCTCCGCATCGTCAAAACGCGCTAACACCGTCATTAGCATTGCTCGCGTCATCGGGCTATTTGGAGCAAACGTCGTCGCAGAGGTACCCGCAAACAGATTTCTTGCACTCACGAAATCCACAGCATTTCCGTACCAACTTTTCGCTGAAGTATCAGAAAAATCTTTGTGGTTGTCCACGATTTTTACCGTGACTCCGCTCTCCATGGGTATAATCATACTACGATCAGTCGCTGCCGCAGCTTTTATAATCTCCGTCGAGCCGTCTGCTTTCACTGCCATTGCCACAGTGCTTGTGGTCGGATTATTCACTGGTATTGCCACTCTCGTTGACTTATCTACTCCAGTATCTACCGTAATCGGCGTGGCGGACGCAACGTTTTTCGCTATCTTCACTTCTGGTACTGGTAAATACACTGCAGCGCCGAGCTCTTCCGCGAGTTCCGTGACGTCCGCCGGCACCTGTACGGCGTGCGCGGTATTTCCGCTAGCATCGGCTGTAGTTGTTACAGTCAGACCATTCCGATAGGTCATCGCTGTTATGCTAGAACCATCGGTTTTCTGGGTCGTCTCCGTCTTGGTACCAGTGCTTTCGTCTATGACGGTAGTCGTGATAGATCCGTCCGGATTTTTTACTGGCGCATCAGACGGCTTCGGTGTCACAGGCGGTGGAGTCGTAGATGGCTTCGGAGTATTGGTGGGCGTTGGCGTGTTTGTCGGTCTCGGCGTACTCGAGGGTATGGTTCCAGAACCGCCAGAACTTCCTCCCGTCGAGCCTCCTGTATTTCCGCCGGTCGCGGGAATGCTTTCGGTTTGACGATAACTGCACACTTCGCAGCTCCTATGTCTACTCCCGCTCTGCGTGGCAGTCGCATTTGTATTGATTGCCCAGTCGCCATAGCCATGCTCTCCGTAACCATTTTTCTCGCTATTGTTCGTTACGGTACATCCGTCCGCGGTACATTCATGCCAATGATGAGTTTCGTTATGGCTCCAATCTGTAGACCATTTATGCTCATGCTCCACCGGTGATCCGGTGTTCATCGGCTTGCCGCATTCACTGCAATTACCATTTTCGTCCGCTGTTCCAACGTGGCCGTCTTTGCATGGGTCTTCTTCTGGCGGGGTAATATTCGGCAGATCTCCCGGATCATTCGGATCCACTGCAAATGGGTTATCAAACTCAGCGTCATAGATCACCTGCGTCCCCATCTGCTGGAGTGTCCCGTTTATCACTGCGTTAGTCATACTATTCCAATCTGCTTGGCTTCCGCCAAAGTAAATTGTCAAAAGACCACTCGACTTAAACGGTCCATCTCCGCTCCCATCTTCAGCTGTTCCTAAATTTTTCACGCTCGCAGGGATGTATAGCGTATTTAGAAGCTTGCAAGACGAGAAAGTGCCGCTCGGTATATTCGTGAGATTCTGAGGCAACGTTAATGTTGATAAACGCCAACACTGTGTGAATATATCATCGCCCATTTTTACCTCAGTGTCACCAGGTATAAACCTCACGCTCACTAGACTGCTGCAGCTTACGAATGCCCCTGACCCTATGGAAGTAACGCTAGCGGGGAAATCAATATGAGTCAATGATGTGCAGCCATAAAAAGCGCGTTCTCCGATTATCTGCAACCCTTCGTTGGTGGTTACAGAAGTTAAATTTTGGCACCCGCGAAAGGCGTCGTCACTGACAGTGGTCACTGTTCCAGGGATCGTTACGGCCAGTAGTGCAGCTTCGCTAAAAGCTCTCTGCCCAATCTCCGTCACTCCGCTCGGTATGAACACACTCAGCGCTTTACTCTGAGAAAACGCATAATCTCCGACGCTCGTAATGCCATCTTCGATCACGATTGTGCTTACATAACTGTCCGGTACATTCCACGACGGCGAGCTTTCTGCGGTAAAATCAGGCATTGCTCCGTTGCCAGAGATCGTCAGCGTTCCAGCCTTCGTCAGAGTCCAGCTCAGATTGCCTTCCGTACCACTTTTTACGATTACATCTGCTTCGGCGTCATCGGAGGGAACGAAACCTTCTGGGTAACGCGTTATCAGATAATCCGCGCCCATCGTTTCCGCCTCGCTCATCGCGCGGCCCCAGTGTACCGTGCCGTTGTAGTTGCCTTCCGCGACGATCACGCCCCCGGCACTCTTCTGCAATACTATCACAGAATGGCCATTGTTATACAGGCGCAAAATATCGCCAACTCGTATGTCGTCGAAAGTGAATCCGCCTTTCATGTACGTTCTCGATGGCAAATCGCCAAACACCTCATCACTTGCTTCAAAAGTAAAAGCTGCGCATCCGGTACCCCTATCAATGTAGCCGAGAATTCTCCCACCTTTCCAGATATAGCCATCCCCGCTGTAGGGAACAAAGTTTGTCCAGGGTGTCCCCTCGGGGTACTTCTCCTGCAGCGCGATGATACCTTCGTAGGCTTGCTGATAGGTCGGGCAGTCTGCCGCCAGGGCAGATCCAGTGACGGAAAGCAGCATCGCTAGGGCTACTAGCAGTGCAACTAACCGCTTCGTGCGTTTGTGCATAATAAAACCTCCTTGTAAATGTACTTCTGGCTAGCTAGATTACTAAGCCGCCTAGATTAATTATGCCCTCTCGCGAGGACTGTATCGTGTGTGGGGAATAAAAATACCCGCACTGCACGGTAATCTATGCATAACTGCTATTATACTACATCTTGAGCCTTTTTGCGAGTATCTATCCTCCATCCTCAAGTGCAACATGAGCAGAATGGTATTCGTATGGTGTAAG
>CAYOSC010000035.1:0-5036 GCA_964406525.1 uncultured Candidatus Saccharibacteria bacterium
GACCCTCTAAGTCTACAATGCTGGTTCGATTCCAGCTGGCGCTACCAGATAAAAACAAGTCCCTTAGGACTTATTTTTATTTGCTAATAGCAAAACCTCTTACAGAGAAGCACAGACGTACCCAGCCCCTTCATAAGCTTGACGTACACCTTCGATACTTGTATCTGGCACTCCTTCAGCATCGGTATTCAAAGAAAACACATTCACATAGTCTCCAGCCAGCTGATCAACCGTTGCCGTCACCGTATAATCCGCCCTACCCCCATTTATCTGCAAATCCGTCACCACTGGCTGAATCGCTAGTCCCGCTGCTACATCAGCATAATATGCAGTTTCATTATCGAAGAACGCGCGCGAAGCTTCCGCCGCATCATTATCCACAAAATCATATCCCGTCGTCACGCTGATATTTTCCAGCGCGCCATCATTATAATCAGCTTTCATCGTCCGGCTGCGGTTAATCAAATGGTCCAGCCCTTCGACTGCTTCCCCACCTAGATTCATCACGCAAGAAACTGCACCCTTATCATTGACATTCTCCACCGGCCTATCAACGTACTGAATCTGTGGAGCCTTATTTTCTGCCATCTGCCACAAAATCGCGAAGAGCACCGTCGTGCCAGCCAACACTACTACCATGATCCATGCCAATAAGCTCGCCACTCCGCCTTTGCCCTTATTCATCGCACCCGCCGCATCCTTAAAACTACGTGCTTGCGGTTGCAAAGCTGGCGGCACCTGTGTAGTCGTAGCCGAAGTCGGCGCCGTCGCACTCGCAAATGGATTATAGTACGGTTGCGCTACTGGTGCACTCGCAGCGCTAGGCGCCGCAGTCGCGCTACTCGCCGGAGCAGTCGTATCAGCAGCATTCGCCACTGGTGCCCCCGAAGACACACTCCCGAGCGAGCCTGGCAAAGGCGCTGACGGTGTCAAAGGCTGGTTTGGAGAGTCCATCTCCGCCGACGGCTTGTCCGCGCCCAACTGGTCGATCGCCGGCGTCCGCGAAGCCACGTTCGCCGCTTGTCCTGCCGATGTCAAATTATCTTGCGCCGAAGCCAAGCTATCAGACATCGACAAACTATTACTACTTCCTAAATTCGTAAAATCCACTGGCGCCGCAATATTAGATGGATTCCCCACTCCTGCCGCAGCTGTCGTCACGTCACTAGTTGTCGTGCTACTGACCGGTGCTACGCTATCAGAACCCGAAGCAGCCAGAGTCGCACCGGGATACGCTGTCGCTCCTGACGCCACGCCACCAGCTCCCGCTGGCGAGATTGGATTATTCTCATTCGGATTCATTTATGCCTCCCTTTTGTACTTCTATCAAATTTTATTTTCTACTTTACCCTATTTTAACTCTTATGCTCAAAAATCGCAATACCAAAAATCCGAACCAGCGCCATCATTTTTAGACCGAAGTCCTATGATATAATTATAAATAGTGATTGTGGTTAGAGGTATTCTAAAGTGTCAAAGCAATCGGTCAAAACGGCCATTGTCGATAAATATAGCACGCTTAATCTTATCGAATTAGAAAAAGTCCTTAACCGTTTGCAACAACGCCAAAATGTCAAACCTACCTCTGCCCTCGCTCAAGAAGTTTCCGCCGTCCGTATTGCACTTCAGCAACGCCAGCATTCCCTCAAAGCCGAAGTCATGAGTTTCGAGCAAACCAACAACCGCCACTTACTTTTCTTTACTTCTACTCAAGGTTTCGCCAAACTCGCCGGTCATTCGGCATTATTTTTTGCTATGACTATCGCCGAACGCATCAACTGGCGCTGCTCACTCAAGCCCGACACTGATCATTATTCTCCCTCCGAAGACGGCATCATCGCTTTCAAAAGCCTCGAACGTATCACTACGCAACTCTCCCAGATTAATATCTACCCCGACCAAGCCGCCAGCACTCCCGAGCTACATTATTTCAAATTACAAAAAGTTTATAATCCCGACCAAATTGCCAAGCTCCGCGACAATTCCCGCCAAGACATCAAACGCATTTCCGAAATCGTCCTCCCCGCCTCGCCGATTCCCTCTCTCTATGAGTCCATTTCTCAAACCAGTCAGCTCATCTATTACCTCGTCAAACATTCTGCCGATGGCTTGTTTCGCGACACGATTGGTTACCAGATGGTCGAAAAATCTTGTCTCATGTCAAACGCCTACTTGCGTTACGCCTCGCTCAAAGGCCGTTCTAACCCTCAAGATCTCGTCCTCATCGCCGACCTCGCTAGCGAGCTCCGCCACACTATCGCTTTCGGCACTAAGATTCAAGTTATTCACCATCGTGACGCTCGCAAAATCCTCGAAGAGCTCATCCGTACCGACCGTATCGCCCGCGCCGCTTACAATCGTGCAATCGGCCATCAGCCCTCAGAAACCAACAATTCCCGACCATCAGCAGCGACCGATCTCCAGCCCTCAGAGACTACCGAATCATGAGTGTCCAAAGTCTCAGCAAATTTCTCACCGTCGAGCTCTGGCGCGCCTACGAAGCCGCCCGCAAAGGCAAGCGCAATACTATCGACGAGCACCGTTTCGAGCTCAACGACATGGAAAACATCGTCGCCCTCCGCGAGAGCATGATTCATCATCATTATCAGCCCAGCCGCGGCGTCACTTTCGTCGTCCACGATCCCGTCGTCCGTGAGATCGTCGCTGCACCATTTCGCGACCGCGTGGTTCACCATTTCCTCTATAATCTCTGCGCCGACTGGTGGGATCGCCGCTTCATCGTCGATTCTTATTCCTGTCGCAAGAACAAAGGCGTACTTTTTGGTCAGCAACGCCTCGAGCAACACATTCGCCGCGCCACTCAGAATTTCACTCAGCCTGCTTTCGCCGTCTCGCTCGACATTCAGAGCTACTTCATCAGCCTCAATCACAAGAAGCTCTACGAACGCATCACTTGGGGTCTCGATCGTCAATTTCGCCTCGATACCCCGCTCGACCAGCTCCCGCCGAACTATCTCCAGAAGAATGGCATCCTCTGTCACCCTTTCGACCGCGAACGCCTCTACCACCTCGCTAAATTCATCTGGCATCAAGTCATTTACGACGATCCGATGCGCGGCATCATCGTCCGCGGCTCCAAAGCCGATTGGGCCGCCCTCCCGCCTCACAAAAGTCTTTTTAATCGCCGCCCCGGTCGTGGTATCGTAATTGGTAATCTCACTAGCCAGCTCGTCTCCAATATCTTTCTCGATCAGCTCGACCGTTTCGTCATTCACGATCTCGGCTACAAACATTACGGTCGCTACGTCGATGACTTCTACATCATCGTCCCGCTCGCCCAGCGCGAACAGCTCATCCGCGACATCACCGTCATCGAATCTTATCTCCGCGACGAGCTCGACCTCACCCTCCACCCTCTTAAACGCCGCAAGCAGCTCGTCGAGAAAGGTGTACCCTTCGTCGGCGCTGTCGCTTATCCTGGCTTCATCGTTCCTGGCCACCGCGCCAAGCGCAAAGCCTACCAAGCCGCCTACAACTTCGCCACCAACGGTACCGGTGATCTCGAAGGTATCGTCTCCCGTGAAGGCACCTTGCTCCATATTAATTCTCGCCGTTTCTTCCGCGACCTTTTCGATAGTTTCGGCTGGGAATTTGATTGGAATGAAGCCCCGCCTCGCCAAACTTCCTTCAAACTCAAGACCTCCGCAAAACCTACTCATAATACCACCTCTATCAGCACCGCACAACACACCACCAACCCTCCCAAACCTCGCACCTCCACCCCTCCCACGGAGTCCCCCTCACCCCGCTCCTCTTCCACTCACAAACCTTCTCAACATTCTTCTCGCCGCTCCCGCCATAAAGTCTCTGACCAGCAAGCTACCCTCTTCTAACCCTCACTCTCATAATCCCCCATAGCTCCTTAGCCCCTCATAACCCGTCTCTAGCATCCTCGCAAATCACGCTTCTAGCCCTCGCGAGCCACTATTTCCTATCCGCCAAAATTCCGATTTTCCGATTTTTGGCGGTTAGGCAGCAGGCTACAGAAAATCACCTCTCTCATCCCACTTATGCTATAATATCCTTATGGAGGGTAAAACTCCACGAGCTCCAACGGAAGTCATTGAGGTCAAGCTCCGGCGACCCGCGGTACTCTAAGATCTTTTAGGATCGTGAAGTTCTCCTCCGCTCTAGGACAAACCCTATCAGCGCAGGTTAGCTAGTATTACGTCTGGTTACGGCGAGACGTAAGCGTAAAAGAGCTTCTAATTCCATACGCGGATGTTCATTAGGAGTGGCCAGCTGCTGGCAACTTCAACCAGAATGGCTTCAACAATGCTGGCTCCAACGGCAACTATTGGTCCCGTACTGCCTACTCAGATACCAACGCGTACAACCTGAACTTCAATAACAATGGTAACGTGAACCCCCAGAACAACAACAATCGCTACAACGGTTACTCCGTTCGGTGCGTCGCCCTATTCCGATCCTAAGCCAATTATATTTTCTCCAAAAACTTAACAGTTTATTAAGTTTTTCTTCTCCTCGGGAAAAACTTTAATGACTGTTAAGTTTTTTGTAAAAATCCATCTTGTCAATCCTATCATCTGTGCTATAATAATCAATAAGCCATATGCGAGCTTAGCTCAGTTGTTTAGAGCGCTTCCTTGCCAAGGAAGAGGTCGAGAGTTAGAGTCTCTTAGCTCGCACCATATTTAACACCTTCACCGGTGTTATTTTTATTTTTTTGCATGTAAAATCTCGCGCCGGCAAGCGGCGCGAGATCCCTATTTCTTCTTGACTTTTCTTACTTCCCTTCCATAGTTACGATATCAGAATGGCTTTCCTCACCCTGGGCGCGCTTCGCACGCCTGTTCCTACCTTTCTCGTCATAATCCCCTTCCCCGCCCCAATGCTATCCTTTGTGGTATTGATAGCACTGGTCAGGCGGTTCCGGAAGGCGACTTTTGGTTGCGTCGCCCTACATAACACGGCGGTTTAGTGATTGTGGTCTATATTAATTATATTAGACCAGCCATGTTATGTCTTAATTATCGGCGACGCACCGAACGGAG
>CAYOSC010000036.1:0-5013 GCA_964406525.1 uncultured Candidatus Saccharibacteria bacterium
AATGTAGATAGCTACTTAAAACTTAGAGGTTGTTCTAAATTAGTTAATTAAGCCTATGTTTATCTCGCGATAAATCAAGTAAAACCCATGAAAAGGCGCCCAGACGAATCTGGGCGCTAGGCTGATACTAGCTTTGGATGCGGGTGATGTCAACTGATTATTGGCTCACTAAATTAGTGTTAGCCCAGACTCAGATCATCGATCCTCGCCAGGCCCATAGAAAGACGGGCGGATTGGGCTCATCGGTCCGGCATCATCATTACTATTGGGGCCAGCTAAACTGTTAGCCTGAGGATCATATCTCTCGGCATCGAGATAATACTCAATATACTGAGGAATATTAGATCCATAAAAAATATGGTCACACAGTTTATCGCCATTTAAGCTCAGCACATCGTCTTGCTCGAGGAGTCCGACGGGGCGACCATAACTCTCGCACATTACGAAGCCGGTTGCGTTACAGCGAAGTAATGCTTGTTCATGAGAGGCGAAACTAACAGTGTCCCTTAGCGTGGTATGACCATCAGATATAACTGCGGTCAATGAGAGCCCATCGCCGGCACAAATTAACGTCGACGGACTCCAACTAACCCTAAATATGGCATTGCGCAGGTCAAAATCGTCACTGTCTTCGGGCAGGCCAAAAGAAATGGTGTAGCTTTGTCCCGCTTCCAACTCGATGGGCGACGTGCGGTCAAGTTCTGCAGAGTCCATAATCCGAACGGAAATGAAATCCTCATCAACCGGTATGCCCTGTTCAATTTGCCGTAGGCCTAAAGGAGTGCCAACGATAGTTCCAGTCTCCAGCGTATCACCTTGATAAACACAGGAATCGAGAGGTGAGCAGATGTACTTCTCACGCCTCACCTGGCGTATAATAAAATGCCCACCGATCACTACGACTGCAGCCAGAACCACTAATCCCCAACGCGCATACTTTTTCATGAATATTTCCTCCAGTTTCTGAAAAATTTTGACTATAAGTCTATAAGCCGTAAACTAGCATCATATTAAAGTGCATTATGATGTAGCTATTAGCTACTCAACACTTTCATTGTAGCACACTTTACTAAAAATGTCAATACCGCTCTTGCTAATTTTGCTAAAAATACAATAAAATACCATAATTTCACCCATATTTCCGTCTTGTCAGGAGTCTTGCATTATGATACAATTAAGGGTAGAATTTTATATAATCGTTAAGGAGTATTATGCCTGAACCTAAAAAACAGAGTAGCCCGCGTAAAACCGGCCTACGCCGCAGCCACTTGCGGCTGAAACTGGCCCGCGCGGTCAATCGCACCTCTCCAGTTAAAGCTTTTGAGACCGCCAAGAAGACGCCAAACCTCAAGGTCAAGACCGTCAAGCCTGCCAGCAATCAGACCGTGAAAGCTAAAAAAGCCGCCCGCAAGGCAGACGCCGCGACTAAAACTAAGAAGACTACCACAAAAATCACTAAGAAAACTAAATAAAGGGTAAGGGAATATGGCTAGTAACCGGCACTTGGGTAGAATAATTGTTTTACAAAGTTTGTACGAATACGAGTTTCGTGCAAAAGCTGGTGATGAGACGGCTTCTATAGATAACATCGTCGCGAAAGATATCGAGCCTTATACGAAGGCGCTCGGCGACACTCAGTTTGTTTATCAGCTCGCCGAGAACGTGTCTAGCAGGTTCAAGGAGCTTGATACGCTTCTGCAGCCGATGGCGCCAGAGTGGCCACTCGATACGATTTCTGCAGTCGACCGCAATATCCTACGCATGGGGCTCTATGAGCTCAAATATTGCGCTGATACTGTACCACCGAAAGTTGCTATCAACGAAGCCGTCGAACTAGCCAAAGAGTTTGGCGCCGATAATTCATCGAGGTTTATTAATGGCGTACTAGGTACAGCCTATCGTGAGTTATATGGCGGCGAGGATGCCTCTGCCAAGGCCTCATCGCAGCCACAGCCATCTATCCCAGAGGAGCAACATGGCGAAGAAGAGAAAGCAGAAGAAACGGGGGGTACAGCAGCCTAGCTTCAAGCGCCGTGAGGTGAAAGAGCAGCCGCAGACCCAACCGCAACCCCAATCAGCGAAACCGCCCAAGGTGCCAGAGGCGTTACCTTTGCGGTCTGAGCGGGTGACTACGATGACACGCCTTTCGGCCCGGATGTTTAAGAAGCCAGCCATCCAGGAGGTCGTTCGCGAGCCGACTGCTGGCGGTATCGTCTTCCGGCTGACGCCTGAGCAGGACGACATCGAGGTTCTCCTGATTCAGGATTCGAAGGGTCGCTGGACCATCCCGAAGGGCCATATCGAACCCGGCGAGAACGCCAAGGAAACTGCCATTCGCGAGATTGGCGAAGAAGCCGGCCTCTTCCACATCGAAGTCTTGATGTGGCTCGGCAAGATTCATTTCCAGTATCGCCGAGTGGACAAGCTCGTCCTGATGACTACGCAGATTTACCTCGTCCGTTCGATGGACAGTCACGAGACCCCGATCAAGGAGCAGTGGATGAAGGGCATCAAATGGTTCAAGTTCAAGGACGCGCTCGATGCGATCGAATACGAAGATATCGAGAAATTAATGTTATTAGCAAAAAATAAAATTCGACAAGGAATATAACGCAATATGGAAGCAGAGGAATACCAAAATTTTGCTCGCGAGAAGCTCGGATTCGAGTTTCATGATATTAAGCTTTTGATGACCGCTTTGACGCACCGCAGCTACGTCAATGAGCACAAGCAGAGCGCGCGCGATCATAATGAGCGGCTCGAGTTCCTAGGCGATGCCGTGCTCGAGCTGGTGACTTCGGACTTCCTCTATCGGAATTTTGACGAGCCCGAAGGTACGATGACCGCCTGGCGTTCCGCCCTCGTCCGCACCGAGAGTATCGGCGCTGCCGGTGAGGAGCTCGGCTACGGTCCGCTTGTCCGCCTCTCTAAGGGCGAGAAACACGGTTCGGAGCGCGCACACGCCGTGATCCTGGCAGATTGTTTCGAGGCTGTCATCGGGGCAATCTATCTCGATCAGGGCTATGACACCGCCCGCGATTTCATTACTAAGCATATCTTGGTTAAGCTTGACCAGATTATCGAAGAGGGAACTTGGCGCGACCCGAAGTCCTACCTCCAGGAACTCGCTCAGCACAACGACGGCTCTACTCCAAGTTACCACATCCTCGACGAAGACGGCCCCGACCACGACAAGACCTTCAAGGTCGGTGTCTACATTCTCCGCCAACTCAAGGGCATTGGCGTCGGCCATTCTAAACAAGAGGCCGAAGGCAACGCTGCTGCCGAAGCTGTGAAGCAGTATCTCAAAGCTCACCCCGAGCTTCAGCCCCGCCCGAATAAGGTCAGCTGAGAAGCTTTTCTAGAGAGGCGTTTCCATAAAAACGTATTAATGAGGGTGGCAGCGTACTAAAGAAAATATGCTTGACAGAATCACAATTCTGTGATACAATGAAAGAAGAGAGTAGCTCTTTTGCACTCTAGTAAATTCATTTTTAGCTCTATTCTAAGGAGGAATCTCAATGTTGATGACCGCAGCGACCGAAAATGCCCAAAATCCCGCCAACCTCACTTCTCCGGAGATCACCGAGTCTGCTCAGCCTTCGCGGCCTGCTGCAACCTACCGCCCGATTTTCGCCAGCGTCGGCCTCGATGCCTTAAGCCGCATTCGGTGGCAGCGTGATCCGCACCAGCACTACGCCTTTGACGGTTTCAAGGTGCTGGACCAAAAGGCTCTCAGCGATGAAGCTACGTTTCAGCGCATCTTCAACCAGATGGTGAACACTGTTCTGGACAAAAATGCTCAGCGCGCGGTTCTCGCCTGCCAACTGGGCAGCAAGATGCCCCAGTTCTACAACAGCGATGGTCTGGCCGGCATTGCTATCACGGGTGACAGCTATCTTATCTGTCGCACCTACGAGATGCATCAGATGGTGGTCGTGGACTGCCTCAACGCGAAGTGTCCGATCGAGACCACGGTACTGACCAGCTATCTGCTTAAGCAGTTTAAGCCGGCTAACCACAGTCTCTGTCGGGACCTCTCGCCCGGCGCTAAGTTTCTCAAGCAAACCGTCGCGCTCCGTGAAGATTCGCTACCGTTCCCCAGCGACGGGCAACGGCTGGTCGCCGGCATCGTCAAAGAGCTGCAGCTCTTCCCGCTCAGCCCGAACTTTATCGAGCAAAGTGGCGACGAAGCCTACACAATCGTGCAGCCCTGCGCCGAAGGACATATCGCCCTACAGACGAATCCCTATGAGACCACGGTCAATCTCCTCTGTGCGCAGGCGCGTCATGATATCCACAAGTTCATACGTCTCTGCGGCAGCCGCCGGTGCTACAGTATCCAGCGCTGCACCCGCTTGGAGCTAATCTGATCGTAATCGCCCCGGATCTTTTCCGGGGCTTTACTTTTCCACCAGAGTTTGTTATAATCATGGTAATATCAATAAGGAGAAACTATGCTAGCGATTCGTATGCAACGTAATGGCCGTACACATTTACCAGTGTATCGGATAGTCGTCCAAGAAGCGCAGCGCCACCCACTTTCGGGTCGTGTTGTAGCCGAGGTCGGTAATTACAACCCCGAGACCAAAAAAGTGGTTCTCGACCAAGAGAAAATTGATTTTTATCTCAAAAACGGTGCGCAGCCGTCCAGCCGTGTCGCCTTCATCTTCAAGAAGGAAGGCATTAAGCTTCCGGCTTGGTACAAGGAAGCTCCGCAGAAGCACGCCCAGGCCAAGCACGCCGACAAGCTTCGCAAGAACCAGCCGAAAGAAGAAGCTCCAGCCGAAGCTGAGACCCCAGCTGAAGACGCTCCTGCCACTGAGTAGGGCACAGATCATCTTAAATCGCCTCGTCAAGGGGCGATTTTTGGCGCTAAGCTATTAATATTTGCAGATTTTTGACACTAATCTATTAATATTCACAGGCTTTTTCTCAAGCGCTCGCGATATAACGCTGGCTTAATTAACTAATTTAGAACAACCTCTAAGTTTTAAGTAGCTATCTACATTA
>CAYOSC010000037.1:0-4427 GCA_964406525.1 uncultured Candidatus Saccharibacteria bacterium
CTAGTATGTCTCATTTTTATAGCGGTTATGTTGCACTTGAGGGTTGAATGGAGCAATTTACTATTGACTTTTCAACCAAAGTGTGCTACAATAAAAAGATAGGGTCTTTAAAATCTATGAAAGAAGGTTGATAATATGTCCAATCACGGTCGTTATGACAAGACTTTTAGGGACAAGCCGATTCTGGATTACATTCTTCACAAGGTGCCGCAGGACGAGTTTCAGACTCAGCTCGAGCCTATCGCGGAGACCAAAGAGTTCGACACAGTGTTGTCTCTGGGGAAGAAAGCTTCCTTCGCCGATGAAAACGATCAACGCGCTCTTGATCTCGTTAAATCCCAGCTCCAGAAGGTGCTGCCGATGCCGATTGAGAGCAACGACGATGTTCTGAACGCTGCTGTTGGTATTTCCAGCCGGATTTTGAATGGCTTTAGTCATCATCCTGGCATCGACTTTTAGCTCTGCCAATTCATCCCATCGGCCCAACGCCTACCCGCATTGCTATATAGGCCCACTTACTTTCATCGTACATATCGCCCTAAACCTTGCCCGAGCTCCGCGCCCGGGCTTTTCCTTTGTTTTATAGTATTTGTGGCATTAGCTCTATTTTAAGATTATAAACCGGACAATTTTGTCGATTTTTGTCCGGTTTAGCCTGTATATTTTACTGGATTGTTCTGACCGCGTGCACCCAACTTTCAAGTCCCGACTAGCGAATTGGCTGCTACAAGTCCTCTTCGCACCAAGAGCTGCTGCACCCAGTCACGCATCGCACGGAGAAACCGATGTAGTGAGCGCCGCTGCCCGTACCTGGGTAGAAACCGCCGCTATAGAAGTTTAGGTAGTACACGAAGGCGCCTGAGTAGGCAGTACTAGACCAATAGCCGCCGCGGGAGCCCACGTCGCTATACGAGCCATTGTTGGCGATGTAACCGGCATATGGGTAATAGTAAGGTGACTGAGTGGCAGCATGGCTCCCTACTCCGTTAAGTAGTGTATAGAAATCACCAGCAGTATTACCGGTTGGTAACTTCCAGCCCTTTGGACAAATACTTGCTGAGGCTACTGCGCCAGCCGATGTAGCACTAGAACAAGTTCCTGCTGTAGCGGCACACCAAGTGTAATAGTTGCCGTTTGCTGTAGTTCCCATACGAGACATTACTGCAGAGTTATCGCTAGTCCAAGTAGTAGCAGATGACGCTTGGGTGGTAGCACCATCTTGGTTTGGCACCGTCCAGCTATACGCGCCACCACTACTTGTTGAGCCTTTGACTGTCGTGTTCTTGGTGAGCTTTAGTCGAAGATTTTCCTGCATCCAGCAGTTATCATCTCGGAGCTTGACGATTCGATAAGTATTAAGATACCTACTCGTCCCATCGTCATTGTCGATCAAAGTGCTATCATAGCTCCGGTCGTCTTGTAGATAAATCGTATTGCCTACTGGGATAGAACTGCTCTTGCAATAATTATTCACAAACGCACTATCTACATCTTGCATTCTGGCAATACCAGTACTAGTGCCATTCGACCATGTTCCGAGTGTGACCATTACTAGCGGTGTTGCTACGGCGCTGAGCTTAACTTCAGCGGTATAATTTCCTGGTGTTACATCGCCAAACTTCGCCGCGAAGACTAGCTTCTTCGTAAAATTTAGCCCGTTATCGCTCGTTATACTCTCGCCAGTCAAGGGCTTACCGCTACTCGATAGACTATTGTATGTCATATTGCTATCGGTGTCCGTAGTATTACCCCAGGCATAGCCCCAAGTATTAGCGGCTAGATTGCTACCAGTCCTACCATTAGCTCCGCCTACTACATCCGATGCTCCGGATGGCGGTGTTAAATTAGTTGGACCCGATAAAGTTAAAGTATAATCTTTAATACTGGTAGCGGTGACTATAACGTTATGACTACGATAGACAGTATCTCCACCTTGCGTAGTATTGACGATTTGATCTACGGCGCCGCCATTACTACCGGTGCCAAATGCGATACCAAGAGAAATAGACGGAGTAGCGACAGGAGAAGTTGTGCTTCCAATAGAAAACGGCATTATACCTGAATCATTATCGTTTCCATTAGTATTTGTTACATCTGCGTTTTGAGTATTAGACTCCGTCACTTCTTCATCAGCCTCATCAGGGTCTTTCACTACCCATTCATCTTGGATGGTTACGGCACTTGTTTTAAGTGAAAGTGAAGGGTTAATTGCAAATATCCCAGTCAAAAAGAGAACGACCATACAACTTAGAGGAATACTATAAGAAACTAAATATAATCTTTTATTACGATTTATATTATTACATAAGCCTATTGGAATACTATGTAGCTTATGAAGTTTACGTTTCTTGTAGTGCATGATCGCCCTCCTTTTGTCGAGATTTTTGGTGGTATGACTACATGAATCCACAGCGCAGTCATACCGTGCTAGATTTATATAACCAAGGGCATCATCTTTGGCAACGCAACTAAACAAAAACGACACCGCAAGGGTGTTAAACGAACCAATCCGCAAGTTGCTAGTATACAACTTAACCGATGATTCACCTTCCGGTGTCGTTTTTACGGTCAAATCATACACAAAATACAAAAGCACTTGCGCTAATTGATTGATTCGTTTAACATTTTTATCGTACCAAACATTTTCTTTTCTCACAAGTCTAGACTTTTTCGCGAATAAGTTTCATAAAATCCGAACACAATCTACATCAAATCCGACCATCCCCCGCACCATCCGTTCGGCTCTCAGCTCATCAGCATCCCTATTTTCCACAAGACTCTTGACAAAATCGCAACTCTATGCTAACATAGAGTTATAGCCTGTTTCGGGCTAAGCACCCTAATACTTTTGGTGTTTTCTTTATATTAAGAAACCGTTCACTGACTCATAGTAGGTGGACGAGACTTAATATAAAGGAGACAAAAACTATGAAATCCGAATGTAATCAGAACGCTGCCAACACCCCGAAGTCCTACAACCTGCCCAACGCTGAGACGCTTATCGATGCGCTCAAGCGCGTCCATCCTGAGGTGTTCAGCATGGAATTCCCGTCGGCCAAGCGTGACGCCACCTTCACGGGCGACGTTACACTTTCTGCTTTCTTCTACCTCGGCGCCGCCTTTCCTAAGCATTACGTGCCCATCGAAGAATCCCGAAACGCTTTCGTCCGTGGCTACGTCTGCGCGCTACACAAGAGCCATACCCTCCACCCTGCACTCTTTGCGGGCGAACAAGATCGCACGAGGAGCATTGAGCAGGACGTGCACCAGGAGTACGACAAGCTTCTGGACGTTGGCCTTGGCTATCCCGCTGAGATGTATCTAATCAACAGCAGAAAAGCCGCCCAGATTAGTGCGAACATTCTCCAGGCGGCGTTCCTGGCTGGCTATCAGTCCGCTATGGTCTGCAACGGTCGTTATGACCGTAGCCTATTCATGCGCGATCACGAATTGTGCAACGAAGTACTTGCCAGCATAATCAGCTTCAGACAACACAAAGAGAACGCTCGTCGTGCTACTGCTCGCATCGTAGTAGCTGCCTGTAGCACAGGATTCGATCAATTTCCTACCGTACTTGATCCCAAAGACGCAATCGACGACGCTGGCAATCCGGTCACTATCGACCGCGCCCAGGATGTCCCTGAGCGTTTCGCAGCTGGCGTAGCCTCTGACGCACCGGCAGAGAAGATCCTCTATGTCGCCCCTGAGATTCAGGAGGCTGTCGATCAGGCTCACACCAACGATAAGACCGTTCTGCGCGACGATTACATTTCGTAGCCAAAAGTCCCACCCAGCCCGGTTCCTCACGGAATCGGGCTCTTTTCTGTCTTATTAAACCGCTGGCGGGACCAGCGAATATCCATTTCTGCTGTTTCAATTAATCCTACTTGATTTTACCCTCGATTTTCCTTGCATTTTCCTACCATTTGCGCTATAATCTATAGCAGAGTTTCACGCTGAGACGCTATTGCTGTAAGCCGATCAGCTTTATTATTAGTTAAAAGGGAATTATATCGTGCCAACTATCAATCAGTTGATTCGTAAGCCACGCAAGCAGGCTGCCAAGAAGTCCAAAGCTCCTGCGCTTGGCTCTATCGTTAATACTCTCAAGACCCGCCGCTATGAGCAGGCTGCCCCGCTCAAGCGTGGTGTCTGTCTCAAGGTTACTACTAAGACTCCGAAGAAGCCAAACTCCGCTCTTCGTAAGGTCGCCCGTGTCCGTTTGACTAACGGTCAGGAAGTCTGGGCTTACATCGGTGGTGAGGGTCACAACCTCCAGGAGCACGCTGTTGTGCTCGTCCGTGGTGGTCGTGTGCCAGATCTTCCGGGTGTCCGCTATCATATCGTTCGCGGTACGCTCGATTTGCAGGGGGTCCAAGGTCGTAAACAAGGCCGTTCTAAATACGGCGCTAAGAAGGGAGAATAAT
>CAYOSC010000038.1:0-4098 GCA_964406525.1 uncultured Candidatus Saccharibacteria bacterium
AGCGCGCCCATATAGTCGGTCATATTCATAACAAGCGATTCTAAAATCGTCCAGTCCGGGGAGCCATAGTGGACGAGAGTCCATTTTTTTTTCGGGGAAGAGCGCGGATTTTAACACTTTTTCTAAAAATATGATAAAATAATAGTAAGTTGGCTACTTGTAGGTAGCTGTCTATGAATAAATAAAACGCGAAATACGGAAAGGAGCCAGAGATGAGTTCGGAGACTTCCGAGAATGTTGCTAATGGTGCTGAAAAAATTATTCGGATTGCTGGCTCGATTACGGTAGATGAGCTGGCGCAAGCTCTGGGGCTGTCGGTGACGGCCTTGATTGGGGAACTGTTTAAGAATGGAATTGTAGCGACGATCAATCAGCGGCTGGATTTCGAGACGGCGGAGATTATGATCGGGGAGCTAGGGATCGAGAATGTACGCTTAGAGCGTAAAAATACGACGACGAAGATTAGCGATGGCTATAGGAAAGAATTAAGCGATCATGCGGAGCCGCGCCCGCCGGTAGTAGCGGTGATGGGACACGTGGATCACGGTAAGACGACATTGCTGGACACGCTGTTGAAGAAGAAAACCGTAGAAGGCGAAGCGGGCGGTATTACGCAGCATATTTCGGCATATCAGCTGGAGCGCGAGGGGCGGAAGATTACGTTCCTGGATACGCCGGGGCACGAAGCGTTTGCAGCGATTCGCCAGCATGGGGCGATGTTGACCGATATCGTAGTGATCGTAGTGGCGGCGGATGATGGGGTGAAACCACAGACGGTGGAGGCGATTAAGTTCGCGCAGGGGGCGAATGCGAAGATTATTGTAGCGATTAATAAGATCGATCGCGAAGGGGCGGACGTGCCGCGGACGATGGCGGATCTCTCGGCGCACGGTCTGCAGCCGGAAGAGTGGGGCGGAGATATTATGATGCTGCCGGTGTCGGCGAAGACAGGAGAAGGTTTGGATAAGCTGGTAGAGGCAATTCTCTTGGTGGCAGATGTAGAGGAGCTGAAAGCGGATGTAGATGTACCAGCGGAAGGCTTGGTGATCGAATCACACATGGAGACGGGGAAGGGCTCGGTGGTGAACTTGCTAGTGACGGGCGGGGAACTGAAAGTGGGCGAGTTCGTGACGGCGGGGAGTGCCTATGGGAAGATCCGGACGATGCTGGATTTCCGGGGGAAGCCGAAGGGTAAGGCGACGCCTTCGACGCCGGTGACGGTGACGGGGTTTAAGGAGCTGCCGAACTTCGGAGATAGATTCTTCGAGCAGCGGGATGAGAAAACTGCGCGCAAGATGGCACTACTGAACGCGCAAGAAGCGGCGAATGAGGCGGCGAGTGCGAATGTGACGTCGATGGATTTGCTGCGAATGATGAATGTAGAGGATAACGCGAAAGTCTTTAACGTGATCGTGAAGGGGGATGTGCTAGGCTCGGTGACGAGCGTAGTGGATTCGCTAAAATTGATTGATACGAAGGGCGAAGTGACGCTGAATATCGTAGCGACGGGGGTAGGCGATGTGACAGAAAACGATGTGTATATGGCGGCGGGCGATGGTGATACGGTGATTTATGGGTTTAACGTGAATGTGCCGACAAATATTTCTAAGCTGGCGGCGCGCGACGGGGTGGCGATTCGGAATTATAAGGTGATTTATGAACTGCTAGATGATGCGAAGAGTAGTATGGAAGAATTGCTGGGCGAGGAAGTCGTAGAGACGGAGCTGGGCGAGATGGAAGTGATGGGGGTGTTCCGAGTGACGAAGACGGAAGTAATCGCTGGTGGTAAGGTAGCGAAAGGGAAAGTGACTCCGGGCGCGAGGGTGCGCGTGAAACACGGGAAAGAACTGCTCGGCGAAGCGGAGGTGCAGAGCGTAGAGAAAGAGCGAATCGAGGCGAAAGAGCTGATCGAGGGGGAGATTGGTGGTTTGGCGCTGAAAACTGAGAAGAAGATTAACGTAAGTGTCGGGGATAAGCTGGAGTTCTTCACGCGAGAGATGCGGAAGCGCACGCTAGAGGGGTAGAGAAAACGGCTCGAGAGAGCCGTTTTTTGGAAGGAGAGACTTTGATGGGCGGGGATTTTTGATGCTAGTGCTTGGTAGTTGATGGGGAAATGTGCTAGTGTGATAGGATGGAGAAATATACGCAAGGAAGACTAATAGAAAATGGTGTAGTGTTGCAGTCTCATGAGCGCGCTACGGTGGAATTTTTGGTAGAACATTATGAAAAAGTAATAAGTTTGATAGTGCCGTCATATACGCCGCATAATCGGAATCCGGATTTTATGATGGATGGTGTGTTGTGGGAGATGAAAAGTCCTCAAGGCAAGAATCTGAGAACTGTGGAGCACGCTTTTAAAAATGCGGCAAAGCAATCAGAAAATATAGTAATAGATTTGCGGAGGACGAAATTGGCGACCAGTAGCGCAGTGAAATTGTTGGAAAAACGATTTAATTTATCAAGACATGTAAAAAGGCTATTAGTAATTACGAGAGAAGAAAATGTGGTTGACTTTAGGAAGAAGTCGTGCTAGAATAAGAATAACGAAGGGCGACCTGAGGTCGCATGTGCATCAGGCCGAGCCCTTCTAGATAGCCGGAAGAACTCCTCAGATCTGGGAATTAAGCTCTTCCGGCTATTGCTTTGTGTGTGAAATAGACTATATAAATAAAATTGTCCCTCTAGATTATGCTAGAGGGTCGCGGGAAATCCCCGAAAATTATAGTTATATTGTATAGCATGATAGGGAAATGTCAACATTTGTACGTATGCTATGCGTCGTAAAAGGAAAATCTGTACTCTAATTTGTGGAAGAGTGATGAATATGGTGTGGCATGTGAGGGTAGTTCGGTTTCTTGTTCTGGAAGAGGGTGTGGAAAAAATACCAAAATGTTGTAAAAAATTATGAAAAATCGGACTTGTCATTGTGCTAATGCTACTTTATAATGGTAAGTACATAAGTAAGAGGAATACTATGGAGTTAAACAAAACGTCGTGCAGCGGACTTTTTGGTCCGGCGAGCTGCATAGGGTTGCTTGTTTTGCTGACCGTGGCATTGATATGCCCGGTAGGCGGCAGTAAACCCGTTAATGCTGTCGATGTCGCAACCACATCTGACAGTGTGTCTGACACTCCGCCGAGCGGTGAGGGTGAGGTTGTTGATGGAAATGGGGGAGTATTGCTGGCTAGCCTCGACGATGAGGAGAGTGTTGGCAATGGCATGCTACGAGCGGCCCCTGCGACTAGTATTGCGATAGGCGTGTCGGCCAACACGAGCGATGGTTATGGCAACGATGTAGCTGGACAAGTAGATACTGCGCCGGGGGCAGGTACAGCCTACCGTAGTCATAAGATAAATATTACAGGTTCTAATATCATGAGCTACACTCTCAAGATCTCTGGCCCAACCAACCTAACACCTTCATCTGGTGCTAGTACAACCATCAGTGGTGCTGGTGGTAAAACTGGTAGTAGTATGACCGGTAATACTTGGGGTTATGCTTGGGGACAGGATAGTGAAGCGGTAGAAGAAATGACATATAACACTATGTCCACTACTGGTACCGGACTATCTTGCGATAGCCCATCGAGCTATAATGTGAACTGCGAGAGAAAACTAGTCTTCGGGGCGAACTTTGGAGTAGATGCCGATCCTGGTACTTATACTTCACAAGTACAACTATCACTAACTGCTACACCAGCAGTAGTTACCTATACACTATCGTATAACGCTAATGGTGGTAGTAATGCACCAACCGCACAAACGGCGGATTCTTCGAATGCCTCGTATCAGTTTACGATCAAGGATAAAGGCAGCATAACCAAGACCGGTTATAACTTCTTAGGCTGGAGTACAAGTAACTCAGCTACGGTGGCTGATACTAACTATGCTCCAGGTAAGACAGTGACCCTCACGAAGGATAATCATAGCTTGACGCTCTATGCAGTCTGGAAAGCGATTACACTTGATGCAATTACAACCATGCAAGAGATGACGCCGGCGATTTGTGCAAATGCAGCAATTGGCGCGACGAAGACTCTTACCGATTCTCGTGATTCTAATAGTTATGTGATTTACAAAGCTTCCGATAGCCAATG
>CAYOSC010000039.1:0-3722 GCA_964406525.1 uncultured Candidatus Saccharibacteria bacterium
AGCGCGTCACTGATAATGACGAGGTCTGTGGTTCAAGTCCACATATCCCCACCATCAAATAAAATCCAACCAAACCACTGTTTTTAAAACGTGGTCTTTTTTATGCCAAACTCAGAAATTCCGCGATTCGATCAGCTCCTGCAGAGCCATCTAGAACTTCCCGTACACCCCACCGTTCACCAGCGGCACGTCCCTATACGCCGCCAACTCCGACACCGTCAAGAACTCATATCCTTGCGCTCGCAAAGTATCAATAATACACGGTACCGCCTCCACCGTCGAAGCGTGTATATCGTGCACTAGAATTACCGCCCCATCAAAAGTCCCACTCACCACATTCGTACAAACCACCGACGCATCCCGATATTGCCAATCCCTCGGATCCACCGACCAGATTATCAAGGGCTGACCAATCGCATTTTGCACCGTCTGATTATACGCCCCATACGGCGGCCGCGTAAAAGGCGGTACCGTCCCCAGAATATCTGTAAAAATCCGATCCATCTCTAGAGCCTCCGCCCGGATCTGCGCCGCACTCAGCGAAGTCTGCTGATTATGATACGGCGTGTGGCTCGCCACCTCATGCCCTTCTGCTGCTTCCCGTCGCAAAATCTCTGGAGCTTTTTGCGCCATCGTCCCCAGCACGAAAAATGTCGCCTTCACACTTTTGCCCTTTAGAATATCCAATAACCTCGGCGTCGTCGCTGTCGACGGACCATCGTCAAACGTTAGCGCCACCACTTTATGACCACCAGTCACTTCCGGATAATCCTTTACCGGCTCCGGCCTTGGCGCGACTTCTGGCAGCTCCTCGGGTTGCGGGGCAGGCTCTGGCTTCTCTTCCTTCACTGGTTCCGCCGGTGCTTCCTCCTCCGGCTCCTCTGCCGGTTCTTCTGGCGCAGGCTGCACTTCCGGCACCTCTTCTACGATCATTTCGCCAGATCCTTCTTCACGAATCTCATCATTCCCTCTGAACAATTTCGCCACCGCCAAACCGCCTACTACCAATACCAGCAAAGAGC
Source organism: uncultured Candidatus Saccharibacteria bacterium (assembly GCA_964406525.1). Taxonomy (GTDB): domain Bacteria; phylum Patescibacteriota; class Saccharimonadia; order Saccharimonadales; family Saccharimonadaceae; genus Nanosyncoccus. The sequence continues at coordinate 1,023 of CAYOSC010000039.1, forward strand.
AAATACCTGCCGCCCACCACATTATCGCACGGTAATGATGTCGTTTCTTACCATCTCTAGCCTCCGGGATTTCTCTATCAATCCCGTCATCAGTCACACCCTGTTCAGCTGCATTCTCTATCGTTCCCGCCTGAGCGTCCATACCTTCAGCGATAGCCTCAGGCACCACCACCTTTTCCGAAACATCCTTAACCTCATCATCTTTCTCTCTAGGGATCTCAGCCTTACTAGCTACCTCACGCTCCCTTTTCTGACCTATCGCCTTCTCTGGCATCGTAACGCTCTTTGCCTTCGCTATCTTCTTAGCGTTCTTACGGCTACGATTCTGTTTCTTTTTCTTCTTGCTCACGATTATTCTCCTTTGTCCTCACCATCATGCCCCAATAGACATTGCAAAGCATATGCATACATCGCGATCCCCGCCGCCACGCCCACATTCACCGACCTTGTCGAGCCAAAATTCTCAATCTCCCGCACGTCATCTGCTCCCGCCAGCGCTTCCTCTGTCAGCCCGTTACCTTCACTTCCGAACAATAATGTTGTCGCCTGAACAAATTTTTTATCACTCAGCGGTTTTACCCTGTCAGTATTATTTTCAATCGCTACGACTTCCCGCCCGCGCGCCTTCTGATCTCGTAGAAACTCCTCCACCTCCGGCCAATATACGACTTCTAAATACTTATCTGTACACATCGCCCCGCGCCGATTATACTTATGCTTCCCTATAATATGCACTTTCTGCACGTTAAAATTATTCGCACTCCTTACGATCGTTCCCACGTTAAAATCATGCTCCACATTCTCGATCGCCACCTCTAGCACACTTCGCTTTTTCTCCAACTCACCAAAAACTTGTTCATTCGATAAACCCTTGTACTCATCCCGCAAATTCCGCGTGTCTTGCGCCGGGTCTATCTGTTTCGTGTCTGTTTTCAAATCAACGCTCATATACCATATATTATATCACCTTCCCTCTCCAAAACAGCAAAATCCCCAGGCCAATGCCCAGGGATTTGTCTTGATCTAATCTTCGCCAAGCCGAATCTTAATGGTCGTCAGCTGTCCATCTCGCTTCGTCTTGATCCACAGCGTCCCGGTCACCGTATATTCTATCACCTTCCCAACTTCCGTCTCTTGTATCTCCGGTTTATCCGCCACCTCCGGCACATCCGGCTCATCCGGTTTCTCGACGCCGCGAGATGCTTCACTATGCTCCTCGATATCCTCCGGATTATTGCCCCAAACCGATTCCTTAGACGACATTTCTATCGACCGTTGATCGTTTTTAGGAATCTCAGATATTTTTTCAGGAGCTTCAGGCCCACCTTCGAAAACTTCAGGGGCACTCTCAGAAGCTTCAGGCGCATCTTGCGAGTCTTCCAGCAGTTTCCTCCAGTCTCGCTGTTTGATCCCAAACTTCTTCTCGATCGTCGGTATTGCCGGCAGACCATGTTTACTCGCATACTCACGATATGACTTCTGGATGAATGCATTCTCGCCTATCGCCACATACGCCTGCCTTACCGCCTCGCGACAAGTCTCCGGACTCGTCTGCTTACCTGCCATTATTCTCACCTCTTTCATGTCTATTTCCGCGTTCTCTAGCTGCTCCGCTATCTCTGGTATTTGCATCAAAACCTGTCTCACCAGCTCGCGCACCTCATCTTGCACGTCAGTTACCGTTTCACCTACAGACTTTTTTCGACTTCCCACCAGTAACTCTTGCGTCGGCGCCGGCTCCGTCAATCGCTGCGGGTCCTTCGGTGCCAAGCCTAACTTTTCCAGCCGTGCCGTATACGCCGCTTGCAGTTCTTCCGCAGAATCCACCCTCGAGGCCATCAGCCCACAAAGTTTAACCTGCTCTGTCGGATACGTCCGCATTTCACTGCCGTACAAACGCCCAGCCACCCTTCGACATAGCGCACTATACGAAGAATAGTAGAACGCCGCGTCACTAGGCAGACCCTCCTCATACGCCTGAGCTTCCTCAAATGTCGGCAGCCTCCCCAAATCTACCGCCAGTTGTGTCACTAGTCGCAGAGTCCGCTGCCCCCGATTTTCTTCCTGCCACCAGTATCCTCCCATATCAAGCCCCCTTTCGGATGCTGGATCCATAAAATCAGCCCGTCATTCTCGTTTACAGAATCACCTACTTTCTCAAGATATCTCTTACGAAGATTAGTATTCAAAACTCAAATTTACTAACCCTCACCGTTCTATTTTTATTATACCACTAACGCCCCCCCCCCCCGGAAGCCTATTTTTACTCCAGCGTTTTCAAGCCTCTTCGTTTCACCTCTTCACATCTTTGCTGTTCTTCCGTCGTCAAAGGCGGCATACAATCTACGTTTTCTGCTTCTTGCTCATACACGAATACTACCTTTGCGACCAATACAACCACCACAACTATTGCCAGTGCAATCGTTACCACCCCCAACGCTAAATCAGCTTTCTTCATGCTATATACTATATATTATATACCAAAAAAACGCCCCTTTCGGAACGTCTTTTGTGAGTTAACAACTTAGTTGTGCAATTAGTCTCATCTCAGTCAAAGCTTAAAGTCGCATCTCTTGCGAGCACTTGTGATATAAGCTTAATTACCACAATTACGACCGACCTAGCTACAATACATATTGCTATATACTGCGCATCAAACTCCCTAGAAAGGAGGTAATCCATCGACACGTTCTCGTACCG
>CAYOSC010000040.1:0-2543 GCA_964406525.1 uncultured Candidatus Saccharibacteria bacterium
TCTTGTATTTGTTAGAAATGTGTATATTAGCAGTCGTGGCTTGCATTGTAATCGCGGCGATTTTAGTAGGGCCACTGTGGTTAGCTAATACTAATGCGCTGGCGCAGAGATTGCAAAATTACTATATGCTAGATACTACACCAAAAGTTACGCTTTTTGGGTTTGATAATTTATTCTACAGTATTGTGGGTTCGATTATTGTCATTGCGCCGCTTACACTTTTGTTTGCGCTGCGCAACTTTTCTAGCAAGCACATTGCCAAGAAACTGAAAGAAGATTAAATGCGGATTATTGATTACCTTAGGCTGGGCTTCGCCGGAGTCAAAGCCCACAAGAAGCGCGCGTTTACGGTCGTGATAATTGTCGGGCTGCTCTTTAGCGTAGTTACAGCTGGAGTGTTTGTGCTACAAGGATTAGAGAATGTAGCACTGGCGGAAATGCTGGCACCGACGGACGGTAAAGTGCTAGTCGTAAGTAGTGTTGATACGAAAATCTGTGGAGAGGACTGCGATATTGCGACAGAAGTAGTGAAGATTAAGGAGAATGTCGAGCAATATAACGGGAAGATTATCGAAGCAGAAGTCAGTCAAACTACGGATGGCATGTTCTATAAACTGAAGGAAAATGTGTTTGTCGGAGTGCAGAGTGAGGGCGATGGCGATGTAACGGAAGTAGTCGTACCGCTGGGGATGGCGGCGAAACTCGCCGAGATAGAAATGCCAGAGCGCGATACGGAAGTGGCGGAGCAACTGAATGTTATTAAAGAAGTGAGGGAGAAAACATTTGGTGAAGTAGTGGAAAATGAAGTCGGTGAGAAATACTATATTGCCAAGGTTTTGCCAGGTGGAGTGTATATAAGTAGCCTGTCACTAGTGAGCATTGAACAAGGCGGTAATCCTCTAGATTTGATATTAGGGCAAATAAATACAGGTATGAGCCAAAACTTTATCATTAAATCCGCCGAAGTGGAGCCGGCGGTAGATAGTGATAGCGTAGAGCCACCCTCCGGATTTATAGCAATGGAAGATATGGATGTGGAAGAAATAGGGATAGTGTTCGCACAGTTTGAGGATATAGAAGCGGCCTATAAATACTATCAAGATAGAGTAAACTATTGTTCGGAAACTGACCGGATCTTTAACATGTGTGGCAAAGATTATAAGTATCAGGTGGTTTCGGCAGTTTCTAACCCACTGACGACTTATGAGAACTTACAAAATGTCTGGCTGGTGTTTAAGATCGCTGCGGCGGTACTCGTAGTAATCGCAGTGATCATTGCGCTCAGCACTTATGCGAGGTTGATTGGTAAAGACCTGAAGATTATTTCGCTCTACCATGCGCTGGGCGCCACTAAGGGGCAGATTCGGGTAGTTTATGCCGTATACTTGCTGATGTTGAGCGTGATGGCGGTAGGGTTCGCGGTGATTCTAGGGCTGATACTAGCGGCGGTACTAAGTATAGTGAATATGACGGCGCTAGAGCAAGTGTGGTCGCTGGCATTTGGAATGGAAGCTGGAGCGATTTGGCTAATAGGGTGGAATAACTTGATTTGGTGGCTAACTGGAGCAATGCTACTAACGGCGGTGGTAGCGGTGATACTAGGTAACGGGAACTTTACTAGTAAAGAACTGGCGAAGAAAATGAAATAGTGGGCGAAAAGTCGCTAGCTAAAACTATTTACATCATTAATCAGGTGTGCTATAATGTAACTACTGGGCTGGGCGAAAGCTCTTGGTCCTACCTGACGGCGGGGTAGACCCCCGCCACTTTGGTGTTATGGCTATGAAAAAGACAAAAGAACTGAGTATATTTATTGACGAGAGTGGCGATTTTGGCGATTATGATCCAAGGTCGCCCTATTATATTATTGGTATGGTCGCTCACGATCAAAGCGAAAACATCTCACAAGCCGTTGCTGGGCTTAATGCCCGGTTATCAGAAACGGAGCTGAAGCGCAATTTCGTCCATATCGGGCCGCTCATTCGTAAGGAAGCTGGCTATAAGCATATGCTCCCGGCAGAGCGAGCTAAGGTGCTCTGGAAAATGATGACTTTCGTAAAACAAGTGCCGTTCGCTTGTAAAGCTTTCGTAGTAGAAAAGAAGCACATCGAAGACGATACGGAACTAATTGGCAAGTTAGCACGGCAACTCTCTGATTATGTGCGTGAACACTACCTCTACTTCTTAGGCTTTGATAAGATCAAGATTTACTACGACAATGGACAGTCGGGGGTTGTAAAAGTCATTATTACTGTTTTTACGGCTTTATTCAAGGATGTAGAGTTCCGAAAGGCGGCACAGAAAGATTATAAAATGCTTCAAGTCGCCGACCTGGTTTGTACCGCAAAACTTACCGAGCTAAAAATGAAAAACAAGACTTTATCAAAGTCAGAACGACGCGTGCTTGGCAGCGACCGCGATATTCAAAAGAACATTCTCAGACCGCTACAGAAAAAACAGTTTAAGGACTAAGTGCAGTATATAGGCTTAGCGACGACGCGACCGACGAAGCCCCGCGGGACGCGCGGCGAGTGAGGGCGCGG
>CAYOSC010000041.1:0-2237 GCA_964406525.1 uncultured Candidatus Saccharibacteria bacterium
GTGGTGCTTTACCAGTACCGTGACGACCACCGTCACCACCACCGTGTGGGTGGTCAGTAGCGTTCATGACGACACCGCGGACGGTTGGGCGGATGCCCTTACGGCGACGGCGACCAGCGGAACCGATCTTGACGTTCTGATGCTGTTCGTTGCCGACAGTACCGATGCTGGCTTCGCAAGTAGTTAAAACTTTGCGCATTTCGCCAGATGGCATCTTGAGGGTGGCATAGCCATTTTCCTTAGCCATCAGCTGAGCGCTAGTACCAGCGGAGCGAACCATTTGCGCACCGCGGCCTGGAGTCAATTCAATCGCATAGATGAAAGTACCGACAGGAATGTCCTCAATCGGCATGCGATTGGAAGTTTCGACGGCAGCTTTGTCGCCGCTGGCAAAAGTGCTACCTTTCTTCATGTTGGCGTCGGCCAAAACATAATAATAGGTATCGTTTTGATCTTTAATACGAGCGATACGAGCGCTGCGGTTTGGATCGTACTCGATTTCCATGACCGTAAAGGTGCTGTCTTTTGGCAGGCTGTAGGTCAAGATGCGGTAATGACGTTTGACGCCGCCACCACGATGACGAACGGTGATGCGACCAGCGTTGTTTTTGCCAGCCATTTGCTTTTTGCTGGCAAGCAGAGATTTCATCGGCTTACGAGTAGTAATCTGATCGAAATCTTGCGTGGTCTTTTGGCGCTGAGCTGGAGTGGTCGGACGATAAGCTTTAATACTCATTACTTAGTCTCCTTCTCTGCTTTAATAGTTTTCTTAGCGGCAGGTTTCTTTTCTGCCTTTTTCTCTGTCTTCGCTTCAGCTTCGGTTTTGGTGGATTTCTTGTCCGCTTTCTTGTCTTCCGACTTGGCGGCCTTCTTATCTTCCTTAACTTCTTCTTTCACTTCCTCGAATACAGGAATCTTATCACCATCTTTCAAAGTGATGTAAGCGACTTTGTGATCACGGCGATAAGTAATGCCTGGGTAAGCGTGCTTGCCCTTAGAATACTTCGTCTGCTTACCCTTGCGAGTAGCAACACGAACGTCGATGACGGTAACTTTGAAAGCGTCGCCGATTTGCTTGGCAATTTCTTGCTTGGAAGCGGAACGCGGAACGAAGAAAATGTATTGACTTTTAGTCTGAGCCACGTAGGCTTTCTCGGTAGCGCGTGGGATGTATTGTACGGATCTCATTATGCTTCCTCCTTATCTAAGAGCCAATTTTCAGTAGCTTTGAGAGCAGTCTCGCTGAAGATAATGGCGTCAGCATTCAAGATGTCGAAAACATTGAGATAAGTAGCGCGGACGAGCTTCACATTTGGAAGATTATTAGTAGCGCGCAACACTTCTGGAGCTTTGACATCTACAACCATGAGCACAGCCTTGTCGCCGAGCTTCAGACCGTTGAGCTTTTTAGCGATTTCTTTGGTCTTGCCGGTAGTGCTGACGCTCTCGATGATGATAGCTTTGTCAGCATTCTTGAGGCTAAGGGCTTGCTTGACGGCGACTTTCTTCGCGTTTTTGCTGAGCTTCTTGGTGAAGTTCTCTTCGCCGGTGCGACCGAAAGCGACACCACCATGACGCCAGATCGGGTTACGGGTAGAGCCGAAACGAGCGCGACCAGTACCTTTCTGCTTCCATGGTTTCTTACCACCACCGCGGACTTCGCCACGCTTCAAAGTCTTGGCGTGAGAGCTGCGGGAGTTGGCAAGATAAGCGTCATAAGCGGTCTTGAGTAATTCGTGATTATCGACATTTACTTCGAAAATCTCTTTGTTCAATGTAGCTGCCATATTACTCCTTTCCCTCCACCGCGACGACGGTCACGATGCCTTTTTTCGGGCCAGGAACGGCGCCTTTGAGGCCGATTAGATTTTTGTCTGCGTCAATATAGCTGACGACTAAGTTTTTGACGGTAACTTGGTCATGACCCATGCGGCCTGGCATTTTCTTGCCCTTGAAGACCTTTTGTGGGTACATGGAACCGATAGAACCAACGCGACGAATATTGCCCTTGAAACCGTGGGTGTTGCGCGATTCGTTGAAATTCCAGCGTTTGACTGTACCAGCGTAACCTTTACCTTTGGAGGTACCGGTAACGACAACTTTGTCGCCGAGCTTGAAGTTCTCTACGCTGAGTTTGTCTCCGACCTTGAGTTCCGGTGCGTCTGCAGTGCGGAATTCTTTCAAGACTTTTGGAGTGACTCCGGCCGCTTTGACGTGGCCAGAAACCGACTTGCTCA
>CAYOSC010000042.1:0-2038 GCA_964406525.1 uncultured Candidatus Saccharibacteria bacterium
ACGATATATTCTACAAATTGTTGGTCAATGGTTGCCATAAGATCTCCAGTTTATTTTGTGTATAACTTTATTATACCACAAGCGTGAAAATTTGTGCAAGAGTTTTCTGTAGTTCGGGAAGGTTCTGCAAGCATAAGCGAGATAAGCGGCTGCGGCTGATTGACAATTTTAAGCATGTGTGGTATAATGGAGATATAAACTATTCAAAATGGAGGGATTTTGATGAACATTAGGAAGTTAGCAATAGTCATAATGACTCTGATGCTGCTGGTCATGGCAGCGCCGGCGGCGATGGCGGCCGAATCCGACTCTACCTGGAGTAAGGTGAAGGCGGCCGGGTCTGACCTCTGGGATACGGTGAAAGAAAAAGCACCGGGCGCCTGGGAGAAGACCAAGGAAACCGCTTCGGATCTCTACGGCAAAGCCAAGGAGAAAGCTCCCGAAATCAAGGAGAAAGTCAAGACTGGCGTCCACAACGCCCAAGACAAGATCTCGGATTTTAACCAAGATCAGAAAGACCAGTTCTGGGCCTGGGTTGACGATCAGACAGGCGGTGCGGCCAATACCGCCCCCGACGCCGACACACACAACCCAGATGGAAACGCCGAGTACGAACCCGGACCGGATGGCAAAGAACCCTACGAGCCGGGGCCGGGTGCCGCAGGAAGTGAGTCTAATTCCAGCGCTACTGAGTCGACGGAGGATAGCCCTGATGACGTCTATGGGTCGGATGATATTTACTATTACGATCCGGATGGTGACACAAGATCTGCTTCTGGCGAAGTGCCTGAAACGATTACGGTAGACGGCGAAATCTATCAATACATCCCCGAAGACGACGCCGAGGCGAAGCAGCCCGACGGCCGCGAGTACGATGAGATTGTCGTCGACGGTAGGATTTATCGACGTTATTACGACGTGGGGCCGAAAGAAGACTCTGATAACCGCTGGCATGACGTCGTGATTGGACTTGCTTGGCTATTTGGAGGAGGCTTGTTTATCTCCTTAGCTTGGATGTTCACGGACTGGATGCTGCGCAGACACCGAAATCGTGCGTAATTTAGACCCGTTCAGCGCCCTTTATCGTGATATGATAAGCTTGATTCTCTAACTTCACTCCGATACCCCCGACGAAAAGTCGGGGGTATTTTTTATGCGCCGTAAAGACCGCTCGTAAGCTGCATCATCTGCAGCTAGCATAAACGTCCCAACTAGCATCTGGAGTTTACAGGCGAAAAGGCACCCCGAAGGGTGCCTAATAGGTGCAGTTTAAGTCGTGCCGGTAGCGGTCTGCGGATAGTCCGTAGAGTAGGTGCGGATATTGACATGGAGCTTATGCTCGTCCTTGATCTGGTCAGCCAGAGGCGTGCGGCTCTCGCGCGGCGCCGAGGCTTGCTCGCTAGGAGTAGCAGAGCCGTCAGTTTCGACGGATGCGGGCGGCAGGTCGCTCGGGCTGGTAGAGACCAGGGGCGGCTCATAATAAAAATTAGTCTTGCTATCCATAATGGTCACTCCTTGTTGCAGGTAATATCTACTGTTGCGCGTATCTACGCCATATCAGGTTCGGCATAGATACGTCCGATGGTCTGATAAGGCTTGGTGGTGGAGATGACGACGGCATAAGGCACTTTGTAGTAAAATGCCCGCTCAGCCGGCGATAGGCGCCAGTAATCCAGCGGGAGAATCGTCTCGCCAGTGGACTGATGGTCGTAAAGGCAGTCGGGCCAGCCGTTAGGGTCGAGATCAAGCTCAATTCCCTGCCTTTCGCCAACCAGTGCCTGCCCCTCAAGTAATTCAATGGGTTTAAAACGCATAACACAAAACCTCCAGATTTTATTGTCTTTTTGCTAGTTTAGCCGTTTAATGGGCTGAAACTGGCAATTTGGACAATAAAATCAGTATAGAATTAAGCTACTTGACCACACGGGGTCATATCTCTATTGTAGCATGTTCATGGATTGTTGTCAATAGCGCAAGCGTTATAGGTTTAATTAACTAATCCGGAAAGAAACAATACAAATAAAAAGAATAACCTTTA